>PNJM01000006.1 GCA_013821865.1 Rhodocyclaceae bacterium | reverse complement strand
TCGATCTTCTTCATGTCCATCGGGCAATGGAAGGCAAAGGCCGAGGCGCTCGCCAGCGCCAGGCTGCCCGTCAATACGAATGTGCCGAATCTCATTTCGTCCTCTCTCCGTGGGTCCCGGCCGGGCCGGTACCTTTTCAGGATAGCCCAGACGCTATAGAGTTCAACTGTCATTTTGGAGATCACATGAAAAAGACCCTGCTGACCGGAGTGGCACTCAGGGCCGCCGCATTGCCGCACATCTCCTGCGAGGCCGGCAGCGGCGGCAAGAGCGCGGCTGAAGGCGTCAAGGGCATGTTCGGCAAATGACCGCCCCCGCCCCGCAGGATGTCCCTCCCCTGCTGATCCGCCGGCTGCATGCCGGCGCGCGCGGGGATGTCGAGCGCTTCTTTCTGCAGGAGCTCGACGATATTTCCCTCTACTGGCGCTTCTTCCGCACCATGACGCCGGCGACGGTGCGCACCTACGTGGCGCAGATTCCCTTCGGCGATCAAGGCATGGTGTTCGGCGCCTTCCTCGGCGAGCGCCTGGTCGGCGTCGCCGAACTGTCCTCGGTTCCAGGCAGCGAAATGTGCCGGGAGAACCGGCCCGGCAGCCTGTCGTGCGCCGAACTCGGCATCGCGGTCTCGGACCGCATGCGGCACAAGGGCCTCGGCCGCATGCTGCTGCAGCGCGTGCTGCTGCAAGCCTGGACCAGGGGCCTCAAGCGCGTGCAACTGTCCAGCCTGCGCGACAACCACCCGATGCTGCGCCTGGCCGAAGCGCTCGGCTTCCAGAAACTGCGCGAACAATCTGGCGAGATCATCATGCAGGTCCAGCGGCCGGGCGACTGGCAGGTGGCCGTCGGAGAATCCGAGGAAATCGCCGCCGCGGCCTGCGATCGCAAGGGAGAGGCCGCGCCGCGCGAGGTAGTGTGCACAATGCGGACGCTCAAAGAGCGGTGCGAGTAAGTGTCCTGCCTCCTGTTCCCGCATGAGGGAACGGCAGTTTGTACAGGGACAGTAATCAGATCAGCTAAAGAACGCGTCATGTCGCATCTCTCTTCGAATGACGTTAGCCGCTCTTCTTGCCCATGGCGAGGATCTCGTTGGCATTCATGATCGCCGTCGCAATCTCCTCGATCGGAACCCGCTTGGACATCGCCTGTTCCCGCATAACCGCATACGCCTCATCTTCAGAGATGCCTTTCGTATGCATGACAATCGTTTTCGCCTCGGAAATCTTCCGCATAAAGGCGAGTTTCGATTCCAGCTTTTCGATCCGCCATCGCTGCTGCCTGAGTTGCGCTGTAAGCTGCCGCGCCAGAATTAACGATGAAAGCACACCGAATGAACGGATTGGCGCCGCAACAACCGCACTGGCACAAAGCCGTAATACGGCATCAACAATAGTCGGGTTTTCAGAGCGGGCCCCGGAAATTCGGACAGTTGGATAAGTGATAGCCTTGCCCCCCAACGGCCGCGTCGCGGCCCTGAAATGGAGCAAGAGCATGGCAAGAAGGAAGAGACGGAACCACTCACCGGCGTTCAAGGCCCAAGTGGCGATCGCGGCGGTAAAAGGCGACAAGACCCTGGCGGAACTGGCGCAGCAGCACGACGTGCATCCGAACCAGATTGCCGAATGGAAGACGCAGTTGCTGGAACGGGCGGCGCAGGTTTTTGGCGGCAGCAGTCCGGAGACTCCGCCGGTCGATTTAAAGGTGCTGCACGCCAAGATCGGGCAGCTCGCACTGGAGAACGATTTTTTAGAAAGCGCGCTCACCAAGGCGGGCCTGCTGAGCGCAAGAAGATGATCGACCGCACCCACGCCCTGCCGGTCGTCCGGCAATGCCGGATTCTCGAACTGGCACGTTCCACCGCCTACTACGCGCCGCAGCCGAGCTCGCCGGAAGACCTGGCGCTCATGCGCCGGATCGACGAACTGCATTTGGAGTCCCCCTTCGCCGGCGCGCGCATGCTGCGCGACCTGCTGCGGCGGGAAGGCCACGAGATCGGGCGCAAGCACGTCGGCACCCTGATGAAGAAGATGGGCATCGAGGCGCTGTACCGGAAACCGAACACCAGCCGGCGCCATGCCGCCCACCCGGTCTACCCGTACCTGCTCAGGAATCTCGCCATCGAGCGGCCCAACCAGGTCTGGGCGACCGACATCACCTACATCCCGATGCGCCGCGGCTTCGTCTATCTGGTGGCGGTGATGGACTGGCATTCGCGCCGCGTGCTCGCCTGGCGCCTGTCGAACACGCTCACCACCGACTTCTGTCTGGACGCGGTGCGGGGGGCCATCGCGAAATATGGCGTGCCGGAGATCTTCAACACCGATCAGGGCAGCCAATTCACCAGCCTGGAGTTCACCGATCTGCTCAAGGCCCACGGCATCGCCATCAGCATGGACGGCAAAGGCTGCTGGCGCGACAACGTGTTCGTCGAGCGCCTCTGGAAGAGCGTGAAGTACGAGGAGGTGTATCTGAAGGCCTACGACTCGGTGTCGGCCGCCCAGGCCGGCCTGGGCGCGTATCTGGCCTTCTACAACACCCGCCGGCCGCATCGCACACTTGACGGCAAGACGCCGGATGCGATCTACTTCGGCGGCCTGCCGCAGGAGAGGATCGCGGCATGACGTATCCGGGTTACCCACCGGGCCGCTCGCCTCCCGCCTCAAAGGGGCGGGCGGCGGCCCCGTGGATAACCCTACGCCGCAAGGCTCCACTTATCCTCCCGGAAATTCTGTCCAAACAAACGGGGCCCGCTCTGCCTTCCCCACGTGATGCAGCGACGTTTCGACGTGCCTCCACACATTGGCTACGCCATACATCGGCGACCCACCAGGCCAATGCTGGCAACGACATCCGCTTTATCCAGAAAACCTGAGGCACTCCTCGATCGAAACGATCTACCTCCATGCCAAGGATGATCAGCGGCACGCACAAACCACCAAGTGACGTCATGTCACCACTGAAATCTAGATTCATCATGTTGTCACAATGAGTCAGTACATTCCCTACAACTTAATGTAGGGATGTCTAGATGAGTCTTGTAGCTCTGCAACGGAATGGCGGCGAAGCGATCTATAGCCAGATTGCCAAACTGCTCAAGGAAGAAATCGCTTCGTTCCTGTCGCCAAGAGAGTGCCTACCCTCGGAAAACGAGCTAGCGGAGCGCTTCGGTGTCAATCGCCACACCGTTCGCCGCGCAGTCGAGGACCTGATCGCCGCCGGCCTGCTGGAGCGTCGCCATGGCAAGGGCACTTTCGTGCTCGATGCCCCCGCCGACTACGTGCTGGGTAGCGGCACGCGCTTCACCGAAACCTTCGAATCGCTCGGCAAGACCGCCAGCAACCGCATTCTGCGCAAACTGGTGATCCCGGCACGTGGTGGCGTTGCCACCCGCCTGCGCTTGGCTGAGAACGACCCGGTCATCTGGGTTGAATCCCTGCGCCTGGCCGATGATCGGCCAGTTTGCGTGATTTCCCATTTCCTGCCGAAGCGGATTTTTCCGTACCTGCTGGCGGAATACCACGGGGGATCGCTGCACGAACATCTCGGTGTTCGCCACGGGTTGAAACTGCGGCGGGTCGAAAGCCTGGTCAGCGCGGCGCTCCCGCAAGGAGATGATGCCTCGCTGCTGGGTATGCCCCAGAACCAGCCCGTGCTACGGGTCAAAAGCGTCAATGTAGGCGAACGGGATGGTACCCCGCTCGAATACGCCCTGACCCGGTTTCGCGCCGACCGGATCCAACTGCGCATCAATCCTTGACCGTCCTATTGATCAACCTTACGGGAGCAATCGCAATGTATTTGAAACCCACTCTTTCGGCAAGCGCGCTGGCGCTGGCCTTGTCATTAACCGCCGCATCCGCTCAGGCGCGCGACATTGTCATGGGCCTGATTCCGGCCGAGAACAACGAGGAGATGATCCAGAAATTCGAGCCGATGCGTGTCCAACTTGAGAAAAAACTGGGCGCCAAGGTAAAAGTGTTTACCGCCACCGACTACGCTGGTGTCATCGAGGCGATGAAGAAGAAGCGTGTCGACATCGCCTGGTTCGGACCGCTTTCCTATTACCTGGCCGAGCAGGAGGCCGGCGCGGAAGCATTCGCCGTCGGCATCCGCGAAGGCAGCAGCTCGCATACCTACAAGAGTCTGATCATCGCCCCCTGCGACTCCGGCATCAAGTCGATCAAGGATCTCAAGGGTAAGAGCGTGGCCTTCGTCGATCCAGCCTCGACCTCGGGTGGCCTGATGCCAACCTACATGGTCAAGAAAGAAACAGGAATGATGCCGCAGGAGTTCTTCGGCAAGTTCACCTATGCCGGCTCACATGATGCGGCCGAACTGGCGGTCAAGAACAAGACCGTCGATGCCGCCGCCGACAACGACATCACCTACGAGAAGATGCTGGCCAAGGGCCTCATCACCAAGCAGACCAACTGTATCGTCAAGGAATCCGACCCCTTGCCCGGATCGCCCCTGGTTTATCGCAGCGACCTGCCCGCTGACATGAAGGCGAAGATTCAGGACGCCATCCTGACTGCTCACAAGGACATCAAAGTCACCGGCTACGGCAACCTGACCCACTACGTAGCGGTCGGCCCGAAGGACTACCAGATGATCCGCGACATGGTGAAGGACCTGGGACTGCAGAAAAAAGACCTGCTCAAGTAAGCGCAAGTAAACGCATGGGGGAAGGCAGATCGCGTCGGTTTGCCTTCCCGGACAAAGGAGAAAAGTCATGTCCGCGATTTCCATTCAATCCGTAACGAAACGCTTCCCGAACGGCTTCGAGGCCCTGAAGGGTATCGATACGGAGATTCAATCCGGCAGTTTCACCGTCGTGCTGGGCCCGAGCGGCGCCGGCAAGTCCACCCTGCTGCGCCTGGTAAACGGCCTGGAAACCCCGACCACCGGCGAAGTACGCATCGGAGGTGAAGCCGTTGACGGGCACAAGCTGCGCCACATCCGCTCCAAGGTGGCCATGGTGTTCCAGCAGTTCAATCTGGTGGACCGGCTTTCCGTCGTCACCAACGTCCTGACGGGACGCTTGGCGCACCGTTCCTGGGTGGGCAGCGTGTTCTATCTCTTCCGCCAGGAGGACATGGGCATTGCCCGGGAGGCTCTGTCCCGTGTAGCCCTGACCGACAAGGCCTGGAGCCGCGCCGACAAACTGTCTGGCGGGCAACAGCAACGTGTCGGCATCGCGCGGGCTCTGGCCCAACGGCCCAAGGTCATCCTGGCCGACGAACCGGTCGCCAGCCTCGATCCGGTATCGAGCGAGGAGATCATGACCCTACTGCGCGAAATCTGCGACCGCGACGGCATTACGGTCGTGGTCAATCTGCATCAGGTGGAACTGGCGCGGCGTTTCGCCGATCGCATCATTGGCATGAATAGCGGGAAGATCGTTTTCGACGGCAGCCCCGAACAAATGACGCACTCCGTACTGCACACCATCTACCAACGGGAAGGCATCGAAGATGACAACAGCCTCGACATGGCGCTGGCCTACGCCTAACGGCTGGCCGCCGCTGCCGCTGGTCGGCGGCGTGCTGGCACTGCTCGCCGGTCTCTGGCTGACGGCGCCGATCGTGGAGGTGGACTTCGTCCGCCTGATCGGCTCCATCGGCAGGATGGTCGCCTTCGCCGGGCAGATGTTCGTCACGCCTGACTGGGAGTATGTGCCGCAACTTCTGGCGAAGATGCTCGAAACCATCGAAATGACGGTGCTGGGCACCGCCATCGCCGTTGTCGTGAGCCTGCCCTTGGGCATACTGGCCGCCAACAACGCGACGCCGCATCCGGTGGTCTATCGGGTTACGCGCGATCTGTTGAGCCTGATGCGGGCGCTCCCGGAACTGGTCTGGGCGCTGGTCTTCGTATCGGCGGTCGGCCTCGGCCCCTTGCCCGGCGTCATGGCGCTGGCCTTCGTGACGGTGGGATTCATGGGCAAGTTCTTCGCCGAGTCCATCGAGGTGGTCGACCACAAGGCGGTGGAGGGAGTGCGGGCGCACGGCGCCGGCTGGCTGCAAGTGCGCCTGTTCGCCATGCTGCCCCAGGCTTTGCCCGACTTCGTCGGCACGGTGATGTACATCCTCGACCACAACCTGCGTGCGGCCGCCATCCTCGGCCTGGTCGGCGCCGGCGGTATCGGTTACGACCTGGTGATGTCCATGCGCCTCTTCCAATACGAGCGCTTGCTCTTGATCGCGCTATCCATCTATCTGGTGGTGACCGCCCTTGATCGTGCGTCAGACCGCTTGCGCAGCCGCATCATCCACGGGAGACGGGCATGAACGTCCATGATCTGAAATCGGCTCGTCGGCAAGCGGAGCCATTCCCGCCGAAGCCGCGCAATCCGGCGCCGGTCTGGATGGCGGCGACGCTAGCCATTCTCTGGCTGATCGTGTTGGATCTGGATATCTCCTTCGAGGCTTTGGCGTATGGCGTCGAGGACATGGCCGAATATTTCGGCCGTTACGGAAACCCCGATTTCACCAACTTGTCTAGATATCTGGAACTGATGGGGATCACCCTGGCCACCGCGCTCTGGGGCACGGTGTTCGCGCTGCTGGTGGCGTTCTTCCTGGCGCCGCTGGCCGCGCGCAACTTCGCACCCAATGCCGTGACCTACCGCATCGCCCGGGAAACCCTCAATTTCATGCGCGCCATGCCGGATTTGCTGCTGGCCCTGATCTTCGTTGCCGCGCTCGGGCTGGGACCGTTGCCCGGCGCGCTCGCGCTCGGCGTGCATACGGCCGGTTTTCTAGGCAAGTTCTTCGCCGAAAGTCTGGAGCGGGTGGACAAGGGTGTTTGCGAGGGCGTGGCATCCACCGGCGCCAATTTTCCGCAAATGGTCATGTATGCCGGCTGGCCGTCGATCATGCGCGAGGCCTTGGGCTACGTCCTCTACATTCTGGATCGCAACGTGCGCATGGCCTCGGTGCTAGGTCTGGTCGGGGCCGGCGGCATCGGTCTGGCGCTCCACGACACCTTGCGCCTGTTCGACTATGGCCAGTCCGCCGCGCTGATTCTGGTCATCCTGGCCACCATTTTGATTATCGACTACGCCTCGGCGTGGTTACGAGGGAGATTGGGTTGATGAACATGGAAAGAAAAAACTGGATTCGGGCGCTGACCGCACATCCGGCAACCGTATTGAACGCGCTGGCCGATCAGTTGACGGCCGACTGCGACGTGAAACTCAAGAGTCTCCCGCAGGCGGGCCTCGGCCTCCTGACCCTGACCGATGGGGCTTTTCACGAACCCTATTACCTGGGCGAATTTCCGCTGTCCTCGTGCAGCATCGAACTCGCTCTGTCCGACGGCCGTCGGGCCGCAGGCGGCGCCCAGGTGATGGCCGACGATGCCGAACTTGCCCGTTCGCTGGCAATACTCGACGCCGTCCTCGCCGCCCGATTTCCTGGCTGGGAACGGGTGTCGGCACACATTGAGTCCGGGGCGCTCAGTCGCACCGGCGAAGACCGCCGCCGTCGCGCCATGCTCGCCGCAACGCGGGTGGATTTCGCGATGCTGAACAACGCAGGAGACGACGATGATGAAGGCTGAATCCATCTGGCAGGCAGACGTCCAGCAGCGCGTATTCCGCGAACTGGTCGAAGCCTTCTCGCGTCCCGGCGACATACGTGATCTGAGCGCCTGCGTTGACGGCGCTTCCGCGCAACGCACCGTGCTGGCCACCTTGATGGACGGGGAAATGACGCTGGCCGACCCCCACGGGCAAATCGCCGAAGCGGACTGGCCTTTGCTTCAAGCCAAACCGGGAGCAACCGAGAGTGCCCGTTACGTCGTGGCCAACGGGCATCGTGCCCCCGATTTCCAGCCGCCACTGGGCTCGCTGGAATCTCCGGAATTCGGTTCCACCATCCTCATCGAGGTCGACAGCGTGGGCCACGGGGCCTTGTCTCTGGATCTTGCCGGCCCTGGCGTCGATGGCCGGCGAGCACTGCGTCTAACGGGCCTGCATCCCGACTGGCTGACGCGCCGTGCCGATTGGGTCGGCGGCTTTCCCCTGGGGGTCGACCTGCTGCTCTCCGATGCGACACGCATCGTCGCGCTGGCGCGTACAACGCGCATCCGTATTTCCGGGGAGGCTTTCTGAGATGAGTTACGTTGCCATCAAGGGCGGCGGGCGCGCCATTGCCGGAGCCGCTGCCGTCACCGAGTTTCTGCGCACCGAGGAGGGGCTGGGCAATACCTGCACCGAACCGCCCGAACCCCTCAAGATCGATGCCATTCTTCATCAACTGCGCCATCTGGTTGATCGCGTCATTTCCGAGGGCGGGGTGTATCACCCCAAATTCGCCGCACTCGCCGTGAAGCAAAGTCTTGGGGACACGTTGGAAGCCGCTTTCGCGCTGCGTGCCTGGCGCTCCACCCGGCCGCGCCTTTCCGCGACGCCGCCACTCGACACCTCGCGGATGCGCCTGATTCGCCGCATCTCGTCCGCTTTCAAGGAAATTCCCGGCGGCCAGATGCTCGGCCCGACCCCCGATTACGCTCTGCGCCTGCTCCGCCTCGATCTGATGGACGAGTCGCCGGAGGCCTTCCGGGCCATAGCTCGGGAGTGGCTGGAAACCTGCCCTGACGCACAACTGCCGGACAGCTTTCCGAAGGTGCTCGACGCCCTGCGTGCCGAAGACCTGTTGCCACCGGTCAGCGCCACCCGCCAGCAGGCGGCGTTCGATATCACCCGTGAGCCACTGGTGTTTCCCGTGCCGCGTTCGGCCGCGCTGGCCACCATGGCGCGGGCAGAAACCGGATCGCTCCTCGGGATCGCCTACTCCAACATGCGTGGTTATGGCGATGTGCATCCGACGGTGGCGGAACTGCGGGTCGGCTACCTGCCGGTAACCCTGCCGCATCCGGTGACCGGCGAATTCACCGAAGCAGGCGAGGTGCTGATCACCGAGTGCGAGGTGGTGGCCATGTACGAAGCCGAAGGCGGCGGAAAACCCGTGTTCACCGTCGGCTACGGCGCGTGTTTCGGCCACAACGAAGTCAAGGCCATCTCCATGGCGATTCTCGACCGCGCGCTGCAGAAGGGCATGAAGGATGGTCCGGCCAACCCCTCCGAAGACCCCGAGTTTGTCCTGCTCCACGTCGATGGCGTCGACTCCATGGGTTTCGCCTCGCACTACAAGATGCCCCACTACGTCACCTTTCAATCCGACCTGGACCGTCTGCGGACGACGCAGCAGAAGTCAGGGGAACCCGCATGAACGCCATGACCCACACCACGAATGCCTACAACTTCGGTTTCCTCGACGAGTACGCCAAGAAGGAAGTACGCCGGGCCGTCCTCAAGGCGATCGCGATCCCGGGCTACCAGGTGCCCTACGCCTCGCGTGAAATGCCCATGGGGCGCGGCTTCGGCACCGGCGGCCTGCAACTCACCCTGTCGCTGATCGGCCCCAACGAGGTGGTGAAGGTCATCGACCAGGGTTCGGACGACTCGGTCAACGCCGTCAACCTGCGCCAGTTCATCGAGATGACCTGCCCCGGTGTTTCCACGACCACGAAAACGGCGGAGTGCACCCTCGTCCAGTCGCGCCACCGCATCCCGGAACTGGCGCTCACGGCCAGCCAGATCATCGTCCTGCAGGTGCCATACCCCGATCCGCTGGTGGTGGTCGAGCCTTCCGAGGACAAGCGCAAGACCATGCATGGCGAGGCGGACTACTCGCGCCTGCTGGTGAAGCTGTACGAGGACATCGTCAAGTTCGACGAGATCACGATCTCGCATCGCTATCCGACGCGCATCAACGGCCATTACGTCATCGATCCTTCGCCGATCCCGCGCTGGGATGTGCCCAAGCTCAACGATTCGGCGGCGCTGGTTCTGTTCGGCGCCGGGCGCGAGAAGAAAATCTACGCCGTGCCGCCGCACACCAGGGCGGAACCGCTGGCCTTCAGCGACGTGCCATTTCGCGTCGAGGATTTCCGCGACGCAGCGGGGCGGCGCCGCGCCTGCGCCCGCTGCGGCTGCACGGATTCCTTCCTCGATGAGTTCGTAGCCGATTCGGGCAGCAAGACCTGGCAATGCTCGGACAGCGATTGGTGCGACGAGCAATTGCTCCGGACCGAACATCCTCAGGGAGAACTGGCATGAACAAGATTCTTGAGGTCCGAGGCTTGAGCAAAATCTACGGCCCGGGCTGCCCGCAATGCCTCGAATCCACCGGTCCGGAGGTCGACACCAACCTATGTCCGCATTGTGGCAGCGTCGTCGCCATCCATGATGTTTCCTTCGACCTGTTCGAGGGGGAGATTCTGGGCGTCATGGGCGAGTCGGGCAGTGGCAAGTCGACGGTGGTGAAGGCCCTCTATTTCGATCAGGCACCCTCCGGCGGCGAAGCGATTTTCTACGACAGCGACCGGCAACATGATCTGTTTTCGTTGAATGCCGCCCAGCAGCGCTGGCTGCGCAATCACCGCTTCGGGATGGTCTATCAGAATCCTAATCTGGGCCTGAACTTCAACATCAGTGCCGGCGGCAACATCGCGGAACGGTTGCTGATGAGCGACCTAATGGACTACGGCGCCATTCGCGAACGGGCCAAGGCCCTGCTGGCACGCACCGAGGTGCTGCTCTCTCGCGTCGACGATCTACCGAAGAACTTCTCCGGCGGCATGCAGCAACGCGTGCAGATCGCCAAGGCGCTCGCCACCCGACCGCCTCTGCTGTTCCTGGACGAGGTGACCACCGGTCTCGATCTCTCGGTGCAGGCCCGCATTCTCGACCTGATCCTGGAAATCCAGCAGGAGCTAAAAACCGCCATGGTCGTCGTCACCCACGACCTGGGCGTGATCCGGCTGCTGGCCGGCCGGGCCATCGTCATGAAATACGGCCGCGTCATCGAGACGGGGCTCACCGATCAAATCCTGGAAGACCCTCAGCACGCCTATACCCAGCGGCTGGTGGCGTCGGCCCTGTGAGGAACACATCATGATTCCACCCATTCTCCAGGTCGATGGCTACGGCAAGCATTTCCAGCTCCACGAGCAGAACAAGCTGATCCCGTCCTCCCACAACGTCAGCTTCACGGTGCGCACCGGCGAACTCACGGCCTTGATCGGCCCCACCGGCGCCGGCAAGTCCTCGGTGCTGAAGGGCATCTACCGCACCTACCTGCCGAGCGCCGGCCGCATTCTTTATCGCGATGTGGCAGGCCACGAGCTGGATCTGGCCCTGGCCAGCGAGCACCAGATACTGGAGTTGCGGCGCCGCGAAATCGGCTTCGTCACGCAGTTCCTGCATTGCCTGCCGCGCCAGACGACGCTCGATGTCGTGGCGCAACCACTGTTGGGCCTTGGCGTTCCACGCGAGGAGGCAAAACAGAGTGCCGCCGAACTGCTGTCCGCCATGAAGCTGCCGGAGCGTCTGTGGAGCGTTTCGCCGGCGACGTTTTCCGGCGGCGAACGTCAGCGGGTGAACCTGGCCCGCGGCTTCATCGCCCGCCCGCGCCTCCTGCTGCTCGACGAGCCGACCGCCAGCCTTGATCCGGCCACCGCCGAATGCGTGATCGGCCTGATCGAAGGACTCAAGTCCGAGGGCACGGCCATGCTCGCCATTTTCCACCACCCCGAAACCACCCGCCGGCTGGCCGATCAGGTCGTCGAACTGGCTCCGCCGCCCGCCGTCGAGGAACTCCTCAAGGAGATTGCATGAACAAGCTTTATCTCACCGGCGCCCGTGTGGTGCTTCCCGACGCCGTCGTCGATGACGGCGCCGTGCTGATCGAGGACGGCGTTATCGCGGCCATCAACCCAAAATCGGGCAACGGCGCGAAAACCTTCGACCTTCGCGGCAAGACGCTGATTCCCGGCATGATCGACCTGCACTGCGACGCGCTGGAGAAGGAAGTCGAACCGCGCCCCAACGTGCATTTCCCGCTCGACTTCGCCTGCGCCCAGGCCGACAAGCGCAACGCGGCCGCCGGCGTCACCACGGTGTTTCACGCGCTATCCTTTGCCAACGAGGAACTCGGCGTACGCAACAACGCCTTCGCTGCCTCCGTGGCGCGCGCGGTCCACGCCTGGAACCCGCACGGCTTGGTCGACAACCGGGTGCACTGCCGCTACGAAGTGACCGATCCGACGGCGCCAGAAATCCTGCTTGAGCTGATGGCGGGTGACGAGATGCACCTGCTTTCGGTGATGGATCACTCGCCCGGACAGGGGCAGTTCAAGGACATCGCCGCCTTCCGCGATTATCTGGCCCGCACCTACAAGAAGTCGGAAGCCGAACTGGACAGCCTGGTGGAGAACAAGCTCGCCCAGGCCGAAGGCGCCATGGCCCGTATCCGGTTACTGATCGACGCAGCAAAGAACAAGGGTATCCGCATATCCTCCCATGACGACGATACGCCGGAAAAGGTGGAGACCCTGCACGGTCTGGGTGTCGGGATATCGGAGTTCCCTATCAATCTGGAAACCGCGCGTGCCGCACGCGAACGCGGTATGAGCACCGTGTTCGGCGCGCCCAACATCCTGCGCGGCAAAAGCCAGTCTGGCGCCGTTCGGGCGCTGGATGCCGTGCTCGCGGGCGTCGCCGACTGCCTGTGTGCCGACTATCACCCGGCGACGCTGATCGTGGCGGTCTTCCGCCTGCCGGAACTGGCGGGCATCGGCCTGGCCGACGCAGTACGGCTGGTCAGCGCCAACCCGGCCAAGGCGGCGGGTCTGTCGGATCGCGGTGAGATTGCCGTAGGCAAGCGCGCCGATCTGGTCGCCGTCGCGCACATCAACGGGCTGGCCCAGGCGAGCGGCGTTTTCTCGGCGGGCAAGCCGGTGTTCGAGGCACGGTTCGACCATGGCTGAGGGGAAGCTGTTCTACGTCATCGGTCCCTCCGGCAGCGGCAAGGACAGCCTGATGCGCTACGGCCGCGAGCGCCTTGCGGGCGACCCCGGCGTGGTCTTCGCGCACCGCTACATCACGCGGCCGGTGGAACTCCACGGGGAAAACCACGTCGCCCTGACCGAGACCGAGTTCGACGCCCGCCTGGCTGCCGGCCTCTTCACCATGTATTGGGAAAGCCACGGCTTGCGCTATGGCATCGGCCGGGAAATCAACCTTTGGCTGGCCAAGGGCTGCAACGTGGTGATGAACGGCTCCCGCGAGTACCTGCCGGAAGCAAGACGCCGCTACCCGGCATTGACTGCGGTTCTGGTCACCGTTTCGCCTGAAGTTCTTGCCGCGAGATTGCGCGCCCGCGGCCGAGAAACGGAGGATCAGATATCTCAACGGATTGCACGCGCCAGGCAGTTCATGCGTCCAGAGGGGCCTTTGGAGATCATTCAGAATGACGGTGAACTGCACGCAGCAGGCGAGCGCCTGGTGCAATTGCTGTCGGTTGCCGACACATCCGAACGGGCGTTTGCTTGACATGCGCGTCACGTTTCTCGGTACCGGCGATGCGGGTGGTGTGCCGCTCTACGGTTGCAATTGTCCGGCCTGCATGCGGGCGCGGGCGGTTGCGGCCTTCCGCCGCCGCCCCTGTACGGCGTTAGTGGAAGCGGGCGACACCCGCATACTGATCGATGCCGGCCTGACTGATCTCACCGAACGTTTTCCGCCGGGTAGTTTGTCGGCAATCGTAGTGACGCATTTTCATCCGGATCATGTACAGGGCCTGTTTCATCTGAGGTGGGGAATCGGCGCTCGCATCCCTGTCTACGGGCCACCGGATTCTGAAGGTTGCGCTGACCTCTACAAAAATCATGGGCTTCTCGAATTCCACCGGCTTTCCAAGTTTGATCGGATTACGGTCGGCGACCTAATGCTAACGCCACTACCCCTGATTCATTCCAAGGTAACGTTTGGCTATGCCATAGAAGATTCCATTGGCCAGCGTTTCGCCTATCTGACAGATACCGTTGGTTTGCCTCCCCGGACGGAGGAGTTTCTAAAGGACTGGCGGCCAGGATTGGTGGCGTTGGACTGCACGCAACCACCCGAAAACGATCCGCCGCGCAACCATAACGATCTGACCATCGCCCTGGCGATAGCAGAAACGCTCACACCGGCCAAAGTCTGGTTGACCCACATCAGCCACGATATGGATGCCTGGCGGTTGAAAAATGTCGGCGAGCTATCCCCTCGCATTACTGTTGCCCATGATTCACAGGTTGTGTCGGAGATTGACATCAACCGCCGCCGAGGGAAATAACCAATTGCCAGAACAGCTTGAATCGGTGTTTCAGTGGAAGCAAAGAGTGCCAACACTATGCCGTTAGATGAACATCTTGCGGATGCAGCCGAGCACACGGTTGGCCTGTATCGGCGATTTTTCCATGCGCTTCATCAGCGCAATCACGTCCATGCGCGTGACTTCAGAGACTTTCTTGCTGCCGAAGGCAGGAATGATCGAGCGATCGATTTGATGCTGGTATGAGCGTTGGGTGCTCGGCTTGTTGCGTGTCTTGGAGTAGTCCTCCATGAATCGGGTGCACAGTTCCTTGACGCTCGGGGCCTTGCGCGCTTCCGCCTTCTCGCCACCCGGATCACCGCCGCGGCGAACCTCGGCCAGCCAGTCTTGCGCAAGCGAGCGGGCCTGCTCGACAGTCAACTCGCCGAACAGCCCGAGCGAGGGTTTGCGGCGTTCACCGGCGTTGGTGCGATACTGAACCATGAAGACCTTGCGGCCTGCCGGAGTGACTTTGCACAGGAAGCCCGGCACTAAGGTATCGCGTAGTTCAACGTCGGTGGATTGAGGTTGTGCAGCGTCAACAACCATTTTTGTCAGTTTGATTTTAGCCATGAGTGCTCCTGGAAATACCCGATTTCCAGGAACCAGCTAGGAGCCGAGCGAAAGGGAACCGGGTCGATTTAGGTCGAACACCGGGGTATCATGTGACTTGACGTCCCTAGAGAAAACCTGCTCCAGAGGGTTTGGGCGTAGATGGGTGAACCTCGGTGTATTGCCAATGATTCGGCTTAAATACGGCCTGTTTTATCGATCCCGCACCGCAATAAATACGATAGTTCTGTTCGCCTTCCTTTCCCCCTCGATGCTCCAGCCGATAAACGAGCTGCAGGATCTCAACTCATAGACGCCACTTCGAAAACGTCCTACTTCAACAAACGCGACGGCTGAAGCGTTCTTGCGGCGCAGCAAAAAAAAAGCCCTACGGAGCGCCGCTGCGCTCCGTAGGGCCTTATTGCCCATTCTGCCGACCGGCATCATTGGCGGCCGGCAGAAAATGTATGAGTTACTGAAATTATCCCGCCGAGACAAACTATTCAAATTCTTGACGCATGTCAAGTGCAGTTCTGGTTTTTGTTTTTTTCAAGTCAAAGAAAAAACTTATCGCCTATGGAAAGAAAAACGCTGCGAACCGTCCTTGGCATGACGGGTCTTTTAACGGATCGGGCAGCTGGCTGCGGCGAGGCGAAGCCAACAAAGTCGGTTTGATTTGGAAATGGAATTAAAGCGATTGCCCGATTCGAATTGGAGTAAAGTCGAATTACTCGCCCGTCAAGAAGGCGAACGACAGTTTCCATATCCGGTTAGGAAGGAGGGCCGCATGATCATACGACGCCGCACCTGGCTGTACCGGCTGGCAGGCCAGACGTTCGCACAACTCATCTCGTTCAAACAACCCGTCACCGCCTCGATGGCAAGGGCGGCTCTCAAACGCTCGGTCGGCAATCCTATGGATCTCTGGGGGCGAAGCAAGAACGACCTGATGTCATACCACAGGTAGCGGGCAACCCGGGACAGGAGTGAGCTTCACCGCGCAGTACTTGAACTCCGGTATCTTGCCGAACGGATCGAGCACCGGGTTGGTGAGCAGGTTGGCCGCCGCCTCGGCGTAGCAGAAGGGCATGAACACCGTGCCGCGCGCCAGCCCCGCATCGGCGCGCGCCCGCGCCGACACTTTCCCGCGCCGCGTCTCCAGCGTGACGAACTCCCCTGCCTTGCAGCCCAGCGCGCAAAGGTCGTCCGGGTTCACGTCGATGTGCGCCGCGGGCTCCAGCGCGTCCAGCGCCTCAGAGCGGCGCGTCATGGCGCCGGTGTGCCAGTGCTCCAGCACGCGGCCGGTGATGAGCACCAGCGGATAGTCCGCATCGGGCAGTTCGGCCGCCGGCCTGAATTCCGCCGGCACGAATTTGCCGCGCCCGTTCGCGGTCGGGAATCGATCCGTGAAGATCACCGGCTCTCCCGGCGCGTCCTCTTCCAGGCACGGATAGGTCACGGCGCCCTCGCGCGCCAGCCGCTCCCACGCAACGCCGGCGATCGACGGCATGGCGCCGCGCATTTCCTCGAACACCTCGCGCGGGCCGGCGTAGTTCCAGCCCAGCCCCAGCCGGCGCGCCAGTTCCTGCACGATCCACAGGTCCTGCCGCACCTCGCCCGGCGGGTCGATGGCAGCGCGTCCGAGCTGCACCGTGCGGTCGGTGTTGGTGAAGCTGCCGGTCTTCTCGGCGAAGGCCGAGGCCGGCAGCACCACGTCGGCCAGCGCCGCCGTCTCGGTGAGGAAAAGATCCTGCACCACGAGATGCTCCAGCTTTGCCAGCCCGGCCCGCGCGTGGGCGAGGTCCGGGTCCGACATGGCCGGGTTCTCGCCCATGATGTACATGCCCCTGATCTCGCCGCGGCGGGCCGCGTCGAGGATTTCCACCACGGTGAGGCCGGGCTTCGGGTCGAGCGCCGCGCCCCACAGCTTCTCGAAGCGGACGCGTACCGCGTCGTCCGCCACGCGGCCGTAGTCGGGCAGCATCATCGGGATCAGCCCCGCGTCCGACGCGCCCTGCACGTTGTTCTGGCCGCGCAGCGGGTGCAGGCCCGTGCCGGGCCGGCCGATCTGTCCGGTCATCAGCGCCAGGGCGATGAGGCAGCGCACGTTGTCCGTGCCGTGCGTGTGCTGCGAGACGCCCATGCCCCAGAAGATCATCGCCGCCCTCGCCCTGGCGTAGGTGCGCGCCACGCTGCGGATGGCCGCCGCGTCGACGCCGCAGAGTTTCTCCACCGCCTCGGGCGGCGTGCGCAGGACGTTCTCGCGGAAGGCCTCGTAGCCCTCGGTGCGCCCGGCGATGAAGCGCTCGTTGACCAAGCCTTCCGTGACGATGACATGCGCGATGGCGTTGAGCAGCGCCACGTCGCTGTCGGGCTTGAACTGCAGGGAGTAGGCGGCATGGCGCGCCAGCTCGGTCTCGCGCGGATCCATCACGATCAGCTTGACGCCGCGTTCTGCCGCGTTCTTCATCCACGTCGCCGCCACCGGGTGGTTTACCGTCGGGTTGGCGCCGATGACGATGATCACGTCGGCGTGCTGCACGTCCGCCACGGGATTCGACACCGCGCCCGAGCCGATGCCCTCGAGCAGCGCCGCCACCGACGAGGCGTGACAAAGGCGCGTGCAGTGGTCGACGTTGTTGGTGCCGAAGCCCGTGCGCACCAGCTTCTGGAAGAGATAGGCTTCCTCATTCGAGCCCTTGGCCGAGCCGAAGCCGGCCAGCGCGTACTTGCCATGCCGCTGCCGAATGCGCTTGAGTCCGTCCGCGGCGAAGTCCAGTGCCTCCTCCCAGCTCGCCTCGCGGAAATCCGCCAAGGTATTGTCGACGGATTTGACCGCGCCCGGCTTGCGGATGAGCGGCTTCAGCAGCCGCTGCGGATGGCGCACATAGTCGTAGCCGAAGCGGCCCTTGACGCACAGCCGGCCGTGGTTGGCCGGCCCGTCGCGGCCTTCCGCCGCGACGATGCGATTGTCGCGCACGCGGTAGGTCACCTGGCAGCCGACGCCGCAGTAGGGGCAGAGCGAGTCGACTGTCTTCCCTCCCCCGAGGGGGAGGGAACCGGTGGCCGGCAGCAGCGCTCCCGTCGGGCATGCCGCCACGCACTCGCCGCAACCGACGCAGGAACTTGCCCCCAGCGGATCGCCGAAATCGAAGACGATCTCGCCGCGATGCGCGTAGCCGATCACGTCGTTCACCTGTAGCTCGCGGCAGGCGCGCAGGCAGCGCGTGCACTGGATGCAGGCATCGAGCCGCACCGCGATGGCGGGATGCGATGCATCCGCCGCCGGCTGCGCACGGCGCGGGAAGCGCGGCACCCCCACGCCCATGCGCTGCGCCCAGTCATCCAGTTCCGAATCGGCGCGCACCGCCTCGTCCGGCATGTCGGACTTCAGAAGCTCCAGCACCATCTTCTGCGCCGCCACGGCGCGCGCGCTCCGCGCCTGCACCTGCATGCCCGCCGCGGGCGCGCGGCAGCAGGACGGTGCCAGGGCGCGATCGCCGCCGATCTCCACTACGCAGGCACGGCAGTTGCCGTCGGCGCGCAGGCCGTCCTTGTAGCAAAGATGCGGGATGTCGATGCCGTGGCGCTGCGCCGCCTGCAGAATGCTCTCGCCCTCGCGCGCCTCGACCGCGCGGCCGTCGAGCGTGAAGCGCACGCCGCTCACTTGCCACCCTCCAGTTCATGCGGGAAGAAGCGCATCACCGACAGCAGCGGATTCGGCGCCGCCTGGCCGAGGCCGCAGATCGAGGCGTCCTGCATGGTCTGCGCCAGTTCCTTGAGGAGCGGCACGTCCCACGCCTCGCGCTCCATCAAGATCGCCGCTTTGGCCGTGCCGACGCGGCAGGGCGTGCACTTGCCGCAGGATTCGTGGGCGAAGAAGCGCATGGCGTTGAGCGCCACGGCCCTTGCGGAATCTTGCTGCGACAGCACGGTGATCGCCGCCGAGCCGATGAAGCAGCCGTGTTCATTCAGGGTATCGAAGTCCAGCGGCAGGCCGGCCAATGAAGCCGGCAGGATGCCGCCCGAAGCACCGCCCGGCAGGTAGGCATACAACTCGTGCCCCGGCAGCATGCCTTCGCAGAATTCGTCGACCAGTTCGCGCAACGTGATGCCCGCCGGCGCCAGATGCACGCCCGGCTTCACCACCCGCCCGCTCACCGAGAACGAGCGCAGGCCCTTGCGCCCGCGCCGCCCCTGCGATGCGAACCACGCCGCGCCGCGCTCGACGATCTCGCGCACCCAGTACAGCGTCTCCATGTTGTGCTCGAGCGTCGGCCGGCCGAACAGGCCCGTCTCCGCCACGTAGGGCGGACGCAGGCGCGGCTGGCCGCGCCTGCCCTCGATGGATTCGATCATGGCCGATTCCTCGCCGCAGACGTAGGCCCCCGCGCCGCGCCGCAGCTCTGTCTCCGGCGCATTGGGGAAGGCCGCGCGCAGTGCATCCAGCTCCTCACCGAGCATCGTGCGCAGGCCGGCGTATTCGTCGCGCAGATAGATGTAGATCTTCGCGATGCCCACCGCCCAGGCAGCGATCAGCATACCTTCGAGAAAGCGGTGCGGGTCGCGTTCGAGGTAGTAACGGTCCTTGAAGGTGCCCGGCTCGCCCTCGTCGATGTTAACCGCCATCAATCTCGGCGCCGGCATGCCGCACACCACGCGCCACTTGCGCCCGGCCGGGAAGCCCGCCCCGCCCAGGCCGCGCAGATTCGCCGACTCCAGCGCGGCAATGACATCCTCGGCGCCGCGCCGGCCGGCGACGCAATCCGCATAAAGCCGGTAGCCGCCCGCGGCGCGGTAATCCGCCAGGCCGCGCGCCTCCGGCAGGGGCGCATCCACCGCCCCCGCATCGATGGCCCATTGCACGGCGCGCACGTCGGCTTCCCCGACGGGATTGCGCCCCACCACCGCCACCGGCGCGCATTCGCAGCGGCCGACGCAGGGCACCGCCCGCACGCGCACCCGATCGCCCAGCGCCGCGCGCAGCCCGTCGAGCAATTCGTTGGCCCCGGCCATCTCGCAGGCGACGGAATTGCACACCCGCACCGTCAGCGGCGGCGGGGTCGCCTCGCCCTCGCGCACGACGTCGAAGTGATGGTAGAAAGTGGCGACCTCGTACACCTCGGCGCGCGAGAGCTTCATGGCCTCGGCCAGCGCGGCGAGATGGTCGGCCGAGAGGAAGCCGTAGCTGTCCTGGAGGCGGTGCAGGTACTCGATCAGCAGGTCGCGCCGCAGCGTCCCGGCGCCGACCAGGGCGCGTACTTCCTCGATGGCCACGGACGGAACGGGATTGAGATGGCGACGGGACATGAGGTGATTTTGCAGGATTGTTCTGGCTTCAACAACCCGGAAATGAATGACAGCTTTTCATGACCAGCGCCACGCGCTGCCGCGGACGCAACGCAAGCCTTCGCGCAGACCGCCGGCGAGCCGCGCCACGCGGTTCGCCGGAGCCTCGCGCGTGCAGCACAAGCCCGCCGCGGGCTGCGGGCAGGCTGATGCGTTAAGGCGGCAGGGGTTATTCGCGCTGCATCCGCGCCCCCTGCCATCACTAGGGGCCGCCACTATAAAGGTGAATTCTATGTTCGCTGTCGGACATGGGGTGGGTCGCCTTCGTGCTTCCGGACACTCCCATTCCGCCGCCTGCTTGCGTGGCACATCCGGCAACCACTGCGGATAGAACCGCGAGAACAATAGCCAGCTTTCTCATGATCATCTCTCTTTCGTTGAGGTTAACGTGTTCAGACAGACATTTCCGTCCATCTGACCGAGTAGACCGGAAATACGAACGGAATCTGACAAACGACCCCCGATTTAATCAAGCCAATGGAGGCACGCCGGAGACCCTTGTTTGCCGGCCTACGATTTCGTAGACGCGCGGCGCGCGTCGAACGTTCCGTTCGGCGTGCCGACGTGCCGGGTACTGTCTTGCCCTGCCGTGCTGGCACCATATCGGAACTTGTCCCTGAATCAGTCAGGGACAACCTTCATGTCTCTAGGTAATCATCCCGATTGTCCAACCGGATCACCCGGTTTATTTTCCCTTAAGCAAGTGGAGGCGCCAATTGCACTTGTCTTGACGGAAAAGCACCTCATTCGGCGCTTCAGGGTAAAGAGGGAACACCGCATTTTGTTCCCGATTAATGGAACACGAATAGCGTTCCGAAGCGAACTGTCACCTGGCCAATGCATCCCCACAGGGGAGGAGGAAACAATTCATGAGCGATGCCGTAATGATTCACCCGTCGATTGACGCCGGGATAAAACCAGCTGCGCCAGGTTTTGCCGGCGGCAAGCTCCGCTGCAAGTGCGCCTCCGACAAGGTCGAAGTGACGATCAGTTCGCAGACGGCACACAACCACGCCTGCGGCTGCAGCAAGTGCTGGAAGCCGAAGGGCGCCTTGTTCTCGCAGGTCGCCGTCGTTTCGCGCGACAAGCTCAAGGTAACTGCCCATGAAGAGAAACTGAAGGTCGTCGACAGCAGCGCGACCATTCAGCGCCATGCATGCACCGGCTGCGGTGTTCATATGTTTGGCCGCATCGAGAACAAGGCCCATCCGTTCTACGGCCTCGACTTCGTCCACACCGAACTCTCCGACACCGGCGGCTGGTCGCCGCCCGAATTCGCGGCGTTTGTCTCATCCATCATCGAGACGGGTACCGACCCGGCTCAAATGCCTGCCGTGCGAGCACGCCTGAAACAACTGGGGCTGGAGCCGTATGACTGCCTGTCGCCCGCCCTGATGGATGCCATTTCCACGCACGTCGCCAAGAGCAAAGCCAGGGCATA
The DNA here is from genome assembly GCA_013821865.1 of Rhodocyclaceae bacterium. Lineage (GTDB taxonomy): Bacteria > Pseudomonadota > Gammaproteobacteria > Burkholderiales > Rhodocyclaceae > Desulfobacillus. The sequence goes on along the minus strand of PNJM01000006.1, from coordinate 1,407 downwards.
AGACACATCCGCAGCATCTGTCTGCAGGGCCTGTCGTGTGCTCCTCCGCACGGCAGGCTATTTTTGGCCACAACGCATCCGGCAAAACAATTGCGAACAGGCCCTAGTCCTGCGGAATCGCTGCCTGGTATCTCGCGGGAGGGGAATCTTTCCGGGAGAGGTTCCGCGCATGAAACCTGAGATGGTCCTCGATGAAGCTGGCTATGAAGAAATAGCTGTGATCGTAGCCCTCTCGCAGGCGCAGATCGAGCGCCACGCCCGCGCGTTCACAAGCCTCGCGCAACAGCTCCGGCTTGAGCTGGGTTTCGAGAAACTGATCCTTCGTGCCCTGGTCGACCAGAAGAGGCGGCCCCTTCCAGCCGCGCGCCTCGATCAGGGCGGCAGCGTCGTATTCGCGCCAGGCGCCGCGCTCCGGCCCCAGATATCCGGTTAGCGCTTTCTCGCCCCAGGGACAGCGCATCGGCGAAGAGATCGGGGCAAAGGCCGACACCGATTTGTAGCGCTGGGGATTCCGCAAAGCCAGAACAAGCGCACCGTGTCCGCCCATGGAATGACCGAAGATACCGACCCGCGCCGGATCGACAGGGAAGCTGGCGGCGATCAGCCAGGGTAATTCCTGCGTGATGTAGGAGTACATGCGGTAGTTCTGCGACCACGGCGCCCGGGTCGCGTCCACATAGAAACCGGCGCCGCTGCCGAAGTCGTAACTATCCGCTTCGCCCGGCAGGTCAAGGCCGCGCGGACTGGTGTCAGGAGTCACGATGGCGATGCCGAGCTCGGCGGCGACGCGCTGTGCGCCCGCCTTGACAATGAAGTTCTCCTCGGTGCAGGTCAGCCCCGAAAGCCAGTAGAGTACGGGTACGAGAGCGGAACCGCTTTCCCCCTGCGGCGGCATGAAAACGCCAAAACGCATGGTGCATCCGGCTTCCGGCGAGGCGTGGCTATACACCCCCTGTATGCCGCCGAAGCATTTGTTCTCGGTAACAGTAGTGATCGCCATTATTTTCAGGTTGTGGCGGGAAGCGCCGGCACGGGTTGGCGCTCAGAACGTGACGACCGAGCGGATCGACTTGCCTTCGTGCATCAGGTCGAAGGCCTCGTTGATCCGCTCCAGCGGCATCACGTGGGTGATCAGGTCGTCGATGTTGATCTTGCCTTCCATGTACCAGTCGACGATCTTCGGTACGTCGGTACGGCCCCTGGCGCCGCCGAAAGCGGAGCCCTTCCAGACACGGCCGGTAACCAGCTGGAACGGCCTGGTCGATATTTCCTGCCCGGCGCCGGCCACGCCGACGATGGTGCTGACCCCCCATCCTTTATGGCAGCATTCCAGCGCCTGGCGCATCAGCTTGACGTTGCCGACGCATTCGAAACTGTGATCGGCGCCGCCCCCGGTCAGGCTGACGA
>PNJM01000005.1 GCA_013821865.1 Rhodocyclaceae bacterium | reverse complement strand
CGTGTGCTCTTCCGATCTCATCGCCCGGCGCGCCGCCGAGATCGCGCTGCACGGCCGCGACCTCGACGCGGCGCTGCAGGCGGGAAGGCTCTGGGTTGAGGCGGATCCCGAGTCGCCGCAGGCGCGACAGATGCTGGCCGGCCTGCTGGTCAGCGCCAACCGCCTCGATGAGCTGCAGCCGCATGTCGCCAAGCTGCTCGCCCAGGAGGGCGAGAGCCTCGGCGACGGCCTGCTGCGCCTGAACCGGGTCTTCGCCCGCCATCCGGACAAGACGGCGGTAATGCTGCTGATCGAGCAGCTGACGGTGCCCTACATCGGCCTGGCCGAGGCGCACTTCGCGCGCGCTCAGGCGGCACAGAACGCCGGTGCCTGGGCGCACGGTGTCGAAGAGATCGACAAGGCGCTCGCCCTGCGCCCGGACTGGGACCCCGCAGTCATGCTCAAGGCCCAGCTGCAGCGTCCCGAGTCGGCCGAGAAGGCGCTGGAAACGTTGCGCCGCTATCTTGCCGCCCATCCCCAGGCGCGCGAAGTGCGCCTGCAGTATGCGCGCGGGCTGGTCGGCGAGCGCAAGTTCCAGGAGGCGCGCGCCGAGTTCCAGCGCCTGCTCGGCGACTTCCCGGACAACACGGATGTCATTTACGCCGTCGCCATCCTGTCGATGCAGCTGCAGGAGCACGGCGTGGCAGAGGAAAACTTCCGCAAGCTGCTCGGCCGCGATTTCGCCGAAGCCAATACGGTGCGCCTCTATCTCGGCCAGATCGCCGAGGAGCGCAAGCGCCCGGACGAGGCTTTGGGCTGGTATGCGCAGGTGGCACCGGGCGAGCAGTACATGGCGGCGCAGATTCGCATCGCCCACGTGCTCGGCAAGCAGGGCAAGCTCGACGAGGCGCGCCGGCACCTGCGCCAGGCGCCGGCATCGGGCAGCGAGGAACGCATCCAGTTGCTGCTGGCGGAAGCGCAGTTGCTGCGCGATGCGGGCAAGCCGCGCGAGGCCTTCGAACTTCTTGAGGGCAGCCTTGCCGCCCAGCCCGAGCAGACCGAATTGCTCTACGAGATGGCGCTGCTCGCCGAGAAGCTCGGCCGCGTGGATGTGCTGGAGGCCAACCTGCGCAAGGTGATCCGGCTGAAGCCCGAGCACGCCCATGCCTACAACGCGCTGGGCTACTCCTTCGCCGAGCGCAACGAGCGCCTGCCGGAGGCGCATCAGCTCATCGTCAAGGCCCTGCAACTGGCGCCGGACGACCCGTTCATCATCGACAGCCTGGGCTGGGTGCTCTTCCGCATGGGCGACAACGCCGGGGCGCTGAGCCAGCTCCAGCGAGCCTTCTCCATTCGCCCTGATCCGGAGATCGCCGCGCACCTGGGCGAAGTGCTGTGGATGCTGGGCCGGCGCGACGAGGCGAAGAAGACCTGGCGCGATGCGGCCAAGGCCCATCCTGGCAACGAGGCGCTGGCCGAGGTCATCAAGCGTCTCGATCACTGATGTTCCGGGCGGGATTTACGGCGGCATTCGTTGCGCTGCTTGCCGGTTGCGCCGCTCCGGGCGGCGAACGGGCCGAACCGCTGGCGCGTCCGCAGAGGGAGGCCATCGAATCCTTCCAGCTTGAGGGCCGCATCGCCGTGCGTCGCGGCGGCGAGAATTTCTCCGCGCACATCGACTGGCAGCACCGCGCCACGGCGGACGAGATTGTCGTCAGCGGCCCGCTTGGACAGGGCCTCGCGCGCCTCTCGGCGAATGCTTCCGGCGCCGTGCTGGAAACGGCCGAGCAGAAGCGCTTCGAAGCGCCGGATCTGGATGCCCTGAGCGGACAGGTGTTCGGCGCGTCGCTGCCGGTGTCCGGCATGTCGCGCTGGGTGCTCGGCCGTTCGGCCTTCGGCGGCGCGGTGCTGCTCGATGCGGCCGGCCGGCCGGCCGGCCTGACGGAACGGGGCTGGACCATCGAATATCTCGGCTACGAGGGCGAGGCGCCCGACGCCCTGCCGGTTCTGCTGCGCGCGCAGCGCGAGGATGTCGAGCTGCGCCTGAAAATCGATTCCTGGAACCTGCTCAAATGAGCGGCTGGAACCAGGACTATCCGGCGCCGGCCAAGCTCAATCTTTTCCTGCACGTCGTCGGCCGCCGTGCCGACGGCTACCATCTGCTGCAGACGGTGTTCCGCCTGCTCGACCATGGCGACACGCTGCGCTTCGCGCCGCGCTCCGACGGGCGCATCGTGCGCACGAATCCGCTGCCCGGCGTGGCCGAGGACGGCGATCTGACGGTGCGCGCCGCCCTCCTTTTGCAGCGCGAGTCCGGTTGCGCCATGGGTGCCGGGATCACGCTGGAAAAACGCCTGCCCATGGGCGGCGGGCTGGGCGGCGGCAGTTCCGACGCGGCGACCGTGCTGCTGGCGCTCAACCGCCTGTGGGGGATGAACTGGCCGCGCCGGCGCTTGCAGGAGCTGGGCCTTAAGCTCGGAGCCGACGTGCCCTTCTTCATTTTCGGCCGCAGTGCCTTCGCGGAAGGCGTTGGCGAGGCGCTTCGTGGGGTGGATTTGCCGCCGGCCTGGTACCTGGTCCTGGTGCCTCGGGCAAGCGTGCCGACACAGGAGATTTTCGCCGCGCCGGATTTGACACGAAATACGAAAGCCCTCAAAATAGCGGACTTTTCAGCGGGTTGGGCCGGAAAAGGGCCGGGCGGGGAACCGCCGCCTGTCAAGGCATTTGGCCATAATGACCTCGAATCCGTGGTGTGCAGGCGCTACCCCGAGGTGGCGCGGGCGATCGGATGGCTCGGGCAGTTTGCCGATGCGCGCATGACCGGATCCGGGGGCTGCGTTTTTGCCGCGTTTGCCACGGAACAGGAAGCGCGCGCCGTGCTGGTGCGGATTCCGGAAGGCATGCAGGGTTGGGTCGCGCGCGGCATCGACGAGCACCCTCTCCACGCTCTCGCTGATTGAACGAAAGAACACTTGGGGAGTCGCCAAGCTGGTTAAGGCACCGGATTTTGATTCCGGCATGCGAAGGTTCGAATCCTTCCTCCCCAGCCAAATCCCGGGCAGGTGATGGTTGTTCACCTGCCCGAATTGTTTCCAAGAGTCATGCCCGAGAGGCGCTCATGGCCTACGACAGCCTGATGGTATTCACGGGGAACGCCAACCCCAAGCTCGCAGCCGACGTCGTCAGGCGCCTCAACATCTCGCTTGGCCGCGCTGCGGTCGGCCGCTTCTCCGACGGCGAGGTTAGCGTGGAGATTCTGGAGAACGTGCGCGGCAAGGACTGCTTCATCCTGCAGTCGACCTGCGCGCCAACCAATGACAACCTGATGGAACTGCTCATCATGGCTGACGCGCTGAAGCGCTCCTCGGCGATGCGCATCACGGCGGCGATCCCCTACATGGGCTATTCGCGCCAGGATCGCCGGCCGCGCTCGGCGCGCGTGGCGATTTCGGCCAAGGTGGTGGCGAACATGCTGCAGGCCGCCGGAGTCGATCGCGTACTGACGGTGGATCTGCACGCGGATCAGATCCAGGGCTTCTTCGACATCCCGGTGGACAACGTCTACGCCGCGCCGATCCTGCTGGGCGACGTGTGGAAGCACCAGCACAAGGACCTCCTGGTGGTGTCACCCGACGTCGGGGGCGTGGTGCGCGCCCGCGCCCTGGCCAAGAGGCTGGAATCGGACCTTGCCATCATCGACAAGCGGCGGCCGAAGGCCAATGTTTCAGAGGTGATGAACATCATCGGCGAAGTGGAGGGGCGCACCTGCGTCATCATGGACGACATGGTCGATACCGCCGGCACCCTGTGCAAGGCGGCGCAGGCGCTCAAGGACCACGGCGCGGCCAAGGTGGTGGCCTACTGTACGCATCCCGTGCTGTCCGGCAATGCCGTGGAGCGCGTGGCGGACTCGGTGCTGGACGAACTGGTGGTCACGGACACCATTCCGCTGCGCGATGATGCGCGCGCCTGTCCGCGCATCCGCCAGATCTCCATCGCCGAACTGCTGGCCGAGACGATGCTGCGCATCAGCAACGAGGAATCGGTCAGCTCGTTGTTCATGGAATGATTTCTTGCCGCACAATCCGATACGGGTTGCGCGGCGTTAACCAATCCTGCCTGGTCGCGGGCGGGATTTTTTCTGGAGCAAGTGAAATGAAGATCGAGTTCAGCGCAAACAAGCGCGTACTGCAGGGCACCGGAGCGAGCCGCCGCCTGCGTCGCGCGGGCAAGGTGCCCGCAATCCTTTACGGCGGCGACCAGACGGCACAGCCGATCGAGGTTGATCACAACCAACTCTTCCACAGCCTCAAGCAGGAGGCTTTCCATGCATCCATCCTGGGCATGAACCTGGACGGCCAGAAGCTGCAGGTGCTGCTGCGCGACGTGCAGATGCACGCCTACAAGCCGCAGGTGCTGCACGTGGACTTCCAGCGCGTGGCCGCCGACCGGAAGATCCACATGAAAGTGCCGCTGCACTTCGTGAACGCCGATATCGCCCCGGGCGTCAAGCTGCAGGGCGGCATCGTCAGCCATGTGCTGACCGAGCTGGAAGTGTCTTGCCTGCCTGCCGACCTGCCCGAATTCATCGAGGTCGACATGAAGGATGTCAGCGTCGGCCATTCGGTCCACGTCAAGGAACTCAGTCTGCCGAAGGGGGTCGAGCCGCTGCTGCACAAGGGCGAGAATCCCGTGGTGGCAACCATCGTCGTGCCGCGCGGCACCACTGCCGACGAGCTGGCAGTTGCCGACGAAGCGGCGGCGGCAGCTGCCGCTTCGGCAGCCGCGGCCGCGCCTGCCGCCGGCGTCGCCGTTGCGGCCAAGCAGCCCGAGAAGAAGTAGCGGCCTTCGCGGCGGCCGTGCCGCCGCCGCGAGCCTCATTCTGACGCGTGGCTGCTCCGCGCCTCATCGTCGGCCTGGGCAACCCTGGCCCGGAATACGCCGAAACCCGGCACAATGCCGGATTCTGGCTTTGTGAGCGCCTGGCTGCGAAACTCGGTGCCGATCTCAAGCGTGAATCGCGCTTTCACGGCCTGGCCGGCCGCACGCGCGACCAGGCTTGGCTGCTGTTGCCGCAGACCTTCATGAATCGTTCCGGTCAGGCAGTGGCCGCGCTGGCGCGCTTCCATCGTATTTCCCCGGCCGAGATGCTTGTTCTGCACGACGAACTGGACCTGGCGCCCGGCGCGCTGCGGCTCAAGTTCGGTGGGGGCTTAAGCGGCCACAATGGCCTCAAGGACATCGCCTCCCATCTCGGCACGCAGGATTTCTGGCGCCTGCGCATCGGCATCGGTCACCCGGGCGACCGCAATGAAGTCGTGGACTATGTTCTCAAGCGGCCTCGCGTCGAGGAGCGCGAATCGATCGATGCGGCGCTGGAGCGCGCACTCGATGCCTGGCCTGCTTTGGCGGGCGGCGACTATCCCGCGGCCATGCAGAGGCTGAATGTGCGGCCTGTCGCCCCGGCGGTGAACAACAAAGGAAATCCATGAGCCTCAAATGCGGCATCGTCGGCCTGCCCAACGTCGGCAAGTCGACCCTATTCAACGCGCTGACCAAATCGGGCATCGCGGCGGAAAACTATCCCTTCTGCACCATCGAGCCCAACGTCGGTATTGTCGAGGTGCCCGATCCGCGCCTGGCGCAGCTGGCGGAAATCGTCAAGCCGCAGCGCGTGCTGCCGGCCGCGGTGGAGTTCGTGGATATCGCCGGCCTGGTTGCCGGTGCGAGCAAGGGAGAAGGATTGGGCAACCAGTTCCTCGCCAACATCCGCGAGACCGACGCCGTCGTGCATGTCGTGCGCTGCTTTCACAACGACAACATTGTGCATGTCACCGGGAGCGTCAATCCGCTCTCGGATATCGAGACAATCGAAACCGAACTGGCGCTGGCGGATCTCGCCACGGTGGACAAGGCGCTGGCCCGCTACAGAAAGCCTGCCCAGGCCGGGGACAAGGAAGCCAAGCTGCTGGTCGCCGCGCTTGACAAGTGCGTGGCGGCGCTGAACGAAGCGCGGCCGGTGCGCTCGCTCGATCTTTCAAAGGAAGAATGGACGAATCTGAGGCCGTTCTGCCTCATCACGGCCAAGCCGACGCTGTATGCCGCCAACGTCGACGAGAAGGGGTTTCACGACAATCCGCTGCTGGCGGCGGTGGAGGAGCATGCGGCGCGGGAAAAGGCGCCGGTGGTGGCTTTCTGCGCCGCACTCGAAGCGGAGATCGCCGACCTCGCCGACGAGGACAAGCAGGTGTTCCTGGCCGATATCGGGCAGGAGGAGCCGGGGCTGAATCGCCTGATCCGCGCCGGCTATCAGCTGCTCGGGTTGCAGACCTATTTCACCGCGGGCGTGAAGGAGGTGCGGGCCTGGACCATCCACGCCGGCGATACGGCTCCCCAGGCGGCCGGCGTCATCCATACCGACTTCGAGCACGGCTTCATTCGCGCCGAAGTGATCTCGTTCAACGATTTCATCGCCTGCAAGGGCGAGCAGGGAGCGAAAGAGGCCGGAAAAATGCGGCTGGAAGGGAAGGACTACGTTGTGCATGACGGGGATGTCATGCACTTCCGCTTCAATGTCTAGGTTCTTTGTCCATTCTCTGCCGGGCAGTTTGGGAATGCGCTGAGCCGTTTGCCTGCCGCGCGTTGGGTGCCGGGGCGAAGCGGAATCCCGAGCCGCCCACCCGCTTCGCCTCGTACATCGCAATGTCGGCCTGCTGCAGCAGGCCTTCCGCATTCGCCGCATTGTCCGGGAATACCGCGATTCCGATCGAGACGCCGAGCAAGTACTGCCGGTCTCCGACCTCCACAGGTTCGCGCACGGCCTTGATCACCTTTTCCGCGACCCGCGTTGCGTCGCCGATCTGCGTCATTTCCGGCAGCAGGATGACGAATTCGTCGCCGCCCAGGCGTGCCACGGTGTCGACTTCGCGCACCGTGCCGCGCAGGCGCTGCGCGGTGGCACACAGCACCATGTCGCCGGCCGAGTGGCCGAGCGAGTCGTTGATGATCTTGAAATCGTCCAGGTCGAGCAGCATCAGGCCGACATGATGGCCGGAGCGCTTGGCCAGTGCCAGTGCCTGCTCCAGACGGTCGGTCAGCAGGCGGCGATTGGGCAGGCCTGTCAGCGTGTCGTGATGGGCGAGGTGGCGGAACTGCTCGGCGGCGACGATGCGTTCCGTGATGTCGGTGCCGACGCCATGGTAGCCGGCGAAATCCCCATTCTCGTCGTAGGCGGGGTTGCCGCTGATGGAGAACCAGCGCTTGTCTCCACTGGCCAGGTGAGCTTCGTAAACAAAATCGCGGAAAGGCAGGTGGGCTTCCAGGGTCTCGCGGTGGTCGCGCCACTGTTCGGGTGTCACCCCCTCGATGCCGGGGATCTCCCAGCGCGATTTGCCCAAGGCTGCCTCCGTATTGGCGCCGATGCGCTCCAGGACCGTGCCGGAAATGCGCGTGAAGCGGAACCGGTCGTCCTGCTCCCAATACCAGTCGGTGGATAGCGAGACGAGATCGCGGAAGCGCTGCTCGCTGGCCCTGAGCTCCGACTCCGTGCGCAGACGGTGCGAGATGTCGGTGCCCATCCAGACGACGCCGAGATCGAGGTTGGCGGGGTCGAGCGCCATGCCGCTCACTTCGGCCCAGAACAGATCGCCGCTCATGCGCCGCAACTGGACGACAGCGCTATAGGCCTTGCCCTGGCTGATGATCGGCAGGCATGCCCTGGCGAACTCGCCCCAGTACTCGTAACTGGGCCACCATGCCCAGGCCGGCTTGCCCATGGCCTCCTCCATGGTGCAGCCGAACAGTGCGCACCATTGCCGGTTGCACTTGGCCAGGTAGTTGGGCCTGATCAGCCCGATTGCCTCGGCGGCGGAGTCGAAAATGACGTTCTGCTCCATCGCCAGGGCTTCGCTCTCGAAGCGCTTGGTGATGGTGGTTTCGAGATTGCGGTTGAGCAGATCATGCACGCTGACGAGCAACGCGATATAGATGAGCACTCCCCAGCCGGCTGCGGAAATGCTGTCGGTCTGGCCGAACAGCAGGAAGAAGGCCGCGGGGATCACCAGCGGCGCCATGAAGCTGTAGTAGGCCCATCGCGAGGGCGACAGAACGCCTGTGGCGCCGAGACACACCGTGCATAGCGTCAGGATGACGAACAGCCGCGGAAACTCGCCCGACATGGGAACAAGCATCCAAACGGCCATCCCCCAGACAAGACCGCTGAAACCGGTGATTAACGTGAAGTAGCGTTCCCAGCGCAGCGCATCGGCGGCGCGGTGGGGGGCGGCGCGGTAGCGCAGGGGGAACAAGCCCAGGAGCGCGACGTTCACCGCCATGAGAACCAGCCATGCCAGAAGCATTCCGCGGTGGGCAAAAGGCCACAGCCAGACGGTTATCAGGATGACGGCGGCGAGATTGGCCACGACCGAAATGTGCGAAAGGGCATAGAGCAGCCGCACGCGTTCCGCGCTGCTCGCGGCGTGTGCGCCCGACTGCCATGGATCCAGTTCTTCCGCTCGCGACAACGATTTCTCCTCTGCTTGGCCGAGAAACTCCCGGCCGGCCGTCTTGCCGTTTCGGCTCATGGCCCGCTCCGGTGAGACTGCGCTGTGCGCAGCTCAGGCGCCCCTGTTCCCATCCTGCGCCAATTCCCGCCTTCTTTCTTTAAGTAGCAACGATGCTACCGGACGCGCAGTCTGGGCACCGTGAAAACAGTCACGTCTCCCGGAAAAATGCAAAGATCATGTGTGACGAGCATCACGTTCTGCCTGCTTTTGCCCGACGGAATGCAATCCCGCTATCATTCGGGCATGTTTGCCACGGAGCTTCTGCATCAATCCTATTGCGGTCGTTTCGCACCGTCGCCGACAGGGCCGCTGCATTTCGGATCGCTCGTTGCCGCTGTCGGCAGCTATGCCGATGCGCGGGCACACGGCGGGACATGGCTGCTGCGCCTGGAGGACGTGGATGCGCCACGCACGGTTCCGGGTGCCGCCGACGCGATCCTGCGCACGCTGGAGCGCCTGGGCTTTGCCTGGGACGGGGAAGTCGTTTTCCAGAGCCGGCGTACCAGCCTTTACCGTGCCGCATTCGAGCGGCTGCGGCTTGAAGGCCGCGTCTTCGCCTGTGCCTGCACCCGGCGCGAAATTGCCGATTCCACTTTGGGCCCCGATGGCGCGCGGCGCTATCCCGGCACCTGCCGCGCGGGGTTGGCGCCGGGGCGCGATGCGCGCGCCTGGCGGCTGATGGTCGAGCCGGGGGAAATCTGTTTCGATGATGCGCTGCAGGGACGCATCTGCCAGGATGTGGCGGCGGAAGTCGGCGATTTCGTCGTGCTGCGCGCCGGCGGCCTGTTCGCCTACCAGCTTGCGGTGGTGGTGGACGATGCGGAGCAGGGCGTGACGCACGTGGTGCGTGGCGCCGACCTGATCGAGTCGACACCGCGGCAGATCTGCCTGCAGCGCCAGCTCGGCATTCCCCGGCCAGCCTACCTGCATCTTCCTGCAGTGGTCAATGCACTGGGCGAGAAACTGTCCAAGCAGACCCGGGCCAGACCGATCGACGATGCGCGGCCGCAAGCCGTGCTTGCTGCGGCGCTGGCCTTTCTCGGCCAGCAGCCTCCCGCGGAACTCGCCGGGACCGATCTGGCCAGCCTGTGGCTCTGGTCGATCGAACACTGGGACCGAGGCCGGCTGCCCCATTGCCGAACCGCGCCGGCTCCGGCAGAGTATTGAAAAGAGGAGAATCCACCATGATCGATGACATCGCCGGCCTGCGCCGCATCCTGATGCAGAACCGCACCATCGCGGTGGTCGGGCTGTCCGCCAACTGGCATCGACCGAGCTACTTCGCCGCGAAATACATGCTCGACCACGGCTATGCGGTGATCCCCGTGAACCCCGCCTACGAAGAGGTGCTGGGACAGAAGTGCTATGCGTCCCTGCGCGACATCCCGGTGAAAGCGGATATCGTCGATTGCTTCCGCCGCGCCGAGGACATTCCCGCGGTCGCCGACGAAGCGATCGCGATGGGCGCCAGGGTGTTGTGGATGCAGATTGGCGTGGTGAACGAGGAAGCGGCCCGCAAGGCCGAGGCGGCGGGGCTGGAGGTCGTGATGGACCGCTGCGTCAAGATCGAGCATGCGCGGTTCTTCGGCGGGCTCAACTGGTTCGGCGTGAACACCGGAATTATTTCCGCCAAACGGCCGCCTTGCCCGCCCGCCCCGGGTGTTTAGAGTTTCGGGTTGCCGCCGCGTTGCGGCGATTGACTTCAACTCGCAACCCGAGACTCCAAACTCGAAACTGCCTCAGTGCCTGCCGCCGTAGCCGGCAATGCCGATCATCAGGCGAACCATGGAGTAGGCAAGCCAGCTCGCCAGGCGGGCGTACCATGGCTTGCGCTTCCAGTCTTCACGCCTTAGTTCCTGCGCGCCATGGGCCATTGCCGCTTCCAGGCTGGCGCGAAGCTCCCCGGCGAATCCCCGGTCGCGCACCACGATGTTTGCTTCACGCGCCAGCATCAGGCTGAAAGGGTCGATGTTGCTCGATCCGACCGTGGCCCACTTGCCGTCGATGGCCGCCACTTTGGCATGCAGGAAGCTCCGGTGGTATTCAAAGAGGCGGACCCCGGCGCCGAGCAGGGCGCCGTAGAGCGCCTGGGAGGCGTAGTGCAGCAGCAGATATTCCACCCGCCCCTGCAGCAGGATTATCACCCGCACGCCGCGTTGCGAGGCATTCATCAGCGCATGGCGAAAGCGGATGCCGGGCAGGAAGTAGGCGTTGGCCAGGACGATCTCTTCCTTCGCCGCATTGATCGCGTCCATGTAGGCATCCTCGATGTCGCGGCGGTGGCGCAGGTTGTCGCGCACCAGGAAGGCGGCGAGCACGCTGCCGAGTCGCTCGGTCACCACGGGGGGATGCATATGGGCGCGCAACCGGCGCTTGAAGTTGGCCCAGGTCACCAACTCCCACAACTCGCGGGCGGAGGCGTGGATGTGCGCCAGCAGCGGCCCCTCCACCCGCACGGCGTAGTCGTAGCGCGGCGGCGTATGGCGCGGCGTGTTGATGTCGTCGATGATATTGATGCCGCCGACGAAGGCGATGCGGGCGTCCACCACGACCAGTTTTCTGTGCAGCCGGCGCAGGCGATGGCGGCGAAAGCGAAAGCGGGCTATCTCGCGCCGGTAGATCAGCACCTGCACGCCATCCGCTTCCAGGGAGGGCATGAGCTTTCCGGGGAATTCGGGCGCGCCGAAGCCGTCGACCAGCACGCGCACCGCTACGCCGCGCTTCGCCGCCCGGCAGAGCGCGGCGGCGATCATGCGGCCAATGGCGTCGTCTTCGAATATGTAGGTTTCGAGATGGATCTCGCGCGCTGCGGCGTCGATGGCCGCGCGCAGCGCCGGGAAATAGGCGCTGCCGGTTTCGAGCAGGGTAATGCGGTTGCCGGGAAGGAATTCCGCGCTCATGCCGGGGAATGTTGCCCGACCGAGACGTGCGCCGACAGGGCGGCGTGGTCGGAGATCCTCGACCAGGGCGGTCCGAAGTGCACTTCGGACCGCTCGATGGAAAAGCCGCGCACGTAGATGCGATCGAGGCGGAGCACCGGCAGGGTGCTGGGAAAGCTGCGCGCCGGGCGGCCGCTGGCGCCCCCGAACACCTCGATCATGCCCAGGCGCTCGGCGATGAGGTTGCCGGCACGGTTGCGCCAGTCGTTGAAGTCGCCGGCGATGATGAGCGGCGTGTCGCCGGGCGCAATCTCGTCCATGCGCTCGGCCAGGGCCAGCATCTGGCGTTTGCGCGCGGCGGCGGTGAGGCCCAGGTGTATGCAGACGCAGTGCAGCGGCGCATCCCAGCCGGGCACGGCAACTTCGCAGTGGAGCATGCCGCGCCGCTCGAAGCGCAGCTCGGAGATGTCCTGGTTGTGCGAGGAAAGGATGGAGAAGCGCGAGAGGATGGCGTTGCCGTGGTGGCCATGGTCGTAGATGGCGTTGCCGCCGTAGGCCGTGTCGTGCCAGACGTTCTCGGCGAGGAACTCGTGCTGCGGTTCCTTCGGCCAGTCGTGGTGCTGCTCGGCGTGGCCGAGATGCAGCCCCTGCACTTCCTGCAGGAAGACAATGTCCGGATTCAGCCCGCGCAGGCGCTCGCGCAGTTCATGCACCATCATGCGCGTGTTGAACTGCGAGAAGCCCTTGTGGATGTTGTAGGTGCAGACATGCAGCTGCCGTACCGCGCCGTGCCCGGCCCCTGTCGGGGCGACTTCCTTTCCGCTGTCGGAGTGCCTGGCGCGGCGGCGGGTGACTACGGACTTGACCACGGCGCCGACTAGGAGGCTGCGAGCATGCGGTTGAGCGCGACGCGGGCCAGGGCGGCCTCGTGCTCCGGTACGGAAATGCGATTGACGACACTGCCTTCCGCCAGGTTTTCCAGGCACCAGGCAAGGTGCTGCGGGTCGATGCGCGCCATGGTCGAGCACATGCACACCGTGGGCGCCATGAACTGGATGATCTTGCCCTCGGCCTTGAATTCCCCGGCGATGCGGTTGACCAGGTTCAACTCGGTGCCCACCAGCCAGCGCGTGTCGGCCGGCGCTTCCTTGATGGTGCGGATGATGGTCTCGGTCGAACCGACGTAATCGGACAGGCGGCAGACGTCGAAATTGCATTCCGGGTGCGAGATGACCAGGCCGTCCGGGTGCTGGTTGCGGAAGCGCAGGATGTGGCCGGCCTGGAACATCTGGTGTACCGAGCAGTGCCCCTTCCACAGCAGGATCTTTGCCCGGCGGATCTGCTCGGGCGTGAGGCCGCCGTATTCCAGGTCCGGATCCCATATCGCCATGTCCTCGAGCGGAATGCCCATCTTGTGGCCGCTCCAGCGGCCCAGATGCTGGTCGGGGAAGAACAGCACCTTCTCGCGCCGGGCGAAAGACCATTCGAGGATCTTCGGCGCATTGCTGGAGGTGCACACGATGCCGCCATGCTCGCCGCAGAAGGCTTTCAGGTCGGCGGCGGAGTTGATGTAGGTGACCGGCGTGAACAGCCTGTCCGGATCGCCCATGACCTCCTCCAACTCGCGCCAGCAGCGCTCCACCTTGGCCAGGCTGGCCATATCGGCCATGGAGCAGCCGGCCGCCATGTCGGGGAGGATGGATATCTGTTCCGGTTTCGAGAGGATGTCCGCCACCTCGGCCATGAAGTGCACGCCGCAGAACACGATGAACTCGGCGTCGCTCTGCGAGGCGAGGCGCGACAGCTTGAGCGAATCGCCCGTCAGGTCGGCATGGCGATAGACGTCGGCCCGCTGGTAGTGGTGGCAGAGCAGCACGGCCCTCTTGCCGAGGCGGTCCCGGGCGGTCTGGATGCGCCCTCTCGCTTCTTCGTCGGCGAGGGTGTTGAATCGGTCGAAATGAATTGCGGCCTGCATGCGGATTCCGTTGGAGCAGTGTTTATGATTCGGGGGCGCTTGCGGGAGGATCAACTCTGCCGCCAGGGCAGGCCGGCCGCGCGCCAGCCACCGATCTTGCCGCGCTGCCCGGTGGCGTCCTTGTCGCCTTCGAAACCTTCCAGGACGTTGTAGCAGTCGGGAAAGCCGGCCTCGGTGGCGGCGGCGGCGGTGCGGTGCGAGCGGTGGCCGCTGCGGCAGATGAACATCACCAGCGATTCGTGATCCACCTGATGCTTCAGTTCGGTCAGGAAATTAGGGTTGAGCGGGTAGCCGGGATAGCTCTGCCATTCGATCTCGATCGCGCCGGGAATGCGGCCGACGAAATCCAGTTCGGCGCGCGTGCGCACATCCACCAGCCTGGCGCCGGGCGCAAGCTGCCATACCTCGTAGGCTTCGGCCGGCGTGAGGGCGCCCTCGTAGGGCAGGTTCAGTTCCTTGGCACGCTTCTGGGCCAGGGCCAGGATTTCGCTCAGTTTCCCCATCTTGCGGATACGCTTACAATCGCGGGCTCGAAAGTATAAGCCAGATCGGGCCATGAGAATCGAAGAAACCATGCTGCGGACGCCGGTTGCCCCGCAACGCTACCGCGAGGGGCGGCGGGCGACGTGGATCTCGGCCGTTCTCAATCTGTTCCTCACCGTCGTGCAACTGATCGTCGGCTGGCTGGCCCACTCCCAGTCTTTGATTGCGCACGGCCTGCATTCGTTCTCCGACTTGCTCTCCGATTTCCTCGTTCTCTATGCCAACCGCAAGGGCAGCCACCCGGCGGACCGCGAGCACCCCTACGGCCACGCGCGGGTGGAGACGGCGGCAACCCTCGTGCTCGGCGCCTCCCTGTCGTTCATCGGCTTCGGCATCCTGTGGGAAGCAACGATGCGGCTGCAGCAGGTCGAGTCCCTGCCGTCCGTCGAACTGATGGCGCTCTGGGTGGCCATCGCCACGGCCGCGTCGAAGGAGGCGCTGTTCCGCTACCTGTTCCGGGTGGCGGAGCGCCTGCGTTCCCCCATGCTCGCAGCCAATGCCTGGCATACGCGGGCCGATGCGGCCTCTGCGCTGGTCGTCGCCGTGGGGATCGCCGGCGCCCTGATGGGCTGGAAATTCCTCGACCTTCTCGCCGCCGCGATCATGGGCTTCATGATTCTGCGCATGGGCCTGAAGCTGGCCTGGGAATCGTTGCAGGAGTTGATCGATACCGGGCTGGACAAGGACAAGGTGGAGGCCATCCGCACGACCCTGCGCGAGACGCCGGGCGTGCTCGGGTTGCACGAACTGCGCACGCGGCGCATGGCGCACCAGGCGCTGGTCGATGCGCACGTGCTGGTGGATGCACGCATCAGCGTCTCGGAAGGGCATCGCATCGGCGAGAGCGCGCGGCAGCGGGTGCTGAGCCAGCATCCCGAGGTGGTGGACGTGCTGGTGCATGTGGATGCGGAGGAAGACCAGATGCAGGCGGTCAACAGAACCGACCTGCCCGGCCGCGAGGCGTTATTGGAACATCTGCGCGGGTTGCTCGGTGATGGCGTGCCTGAATTCGAGAAGGCGCTGCTGCATTACCTGGGCAGCCAGGTCGAAGCGGAGATTTTCCTGCCCCAGGAGTACTGTGCCGATGAGGGGTGCATGGCGGCACTGGAGCGCAGGATCGCCGAGAAATTACCGGGGGATCCCTATTTCAGTGCAATCACGCTTAATTTCAGAATCGCACCAAAGTAGCGCACAAGTTTGCTTGAATGCACCGTAACGGTGCAAACGCTTTGTTGTCGCGGAGGTTTATCCCTTGTGGCACAATGGCATCCCTTTTTTCGCCGTTGGCACAGAATCTGCTAAAACCGACGGCACGTGGCATTCATGCGGTTTTTCAATTTTTCCGGATTCAATTCGCTAGGAGAGAGTCATGTCGCCTCAAGACGTTCTTAAACTGATCAAGGACAAGGAGGTCCAGTTCGTCGACCTTCGCTTCACCGACACCCGCGGCAAGGAGCAGCACGTGGGTGTGCCGGCCAAGGCGTTCGACGCCGACAAGTTCGAATCCGGCCATGCTTTCGACGGCTCGTCCATCGCCGGCTGGAAGGGCATCCAGGCCTCCGACATGCTGCTGATGCCCGATGCGGCGACCGCCTACATTGATCCGTTCATGGACGAAGCCACGCTGGTCGTCAGCTGCGACGTGGTCGAGCCGTCCGACGGCAAGGGCTACGACCGCGACCCGCGCTCCATCGCCAAGCGTGCCGAGGCTTACCTGAAGTCCACCGGCATCGGCGACGCCTGCTATTTCGGCCCCGAGCCCGAATTCTTCATTTTCGATTCCGTCGAGTGGTCGATCGACATGTCCGGCGCCTACTCGAAAGTGTTTTCCGAGGAGGCCGCCTGGTCCTCCGCCGAGAAGTCCGACGGTGGCAATACCGGCCACCGTCCCATCGTCAAGGGCGGCTATTTCCCCGTGCCCCCCGTCGACAGCCTGAACGACATCCGTGCCGCCATGTGTCTCGCGCTCGAACAATGCGGCGTCGAAGTCGAAGTGCATCACCACGAAGTCGCCACCGCCGGCCAGTGTGAAATCGGCACCAAGTTCGGCCCGCTGGTGCGCCGCGCCGACATGACGCAGGTGCTCAAGTACATCGTGCACAACGTCGCGCACAGTTATGGCAAGACTGCCACCTTCATGCCCAAGCCCATCGTCGGCGACAACGGCTCCGGCATGCATGTGCACCAGTCGGTCTGGAAGGACGGCAAGAACCTCTTCGCCGGCAACGGCTATGCCGGCCTGTCCGAGTTCGCCCTGTACTACATCGGCGGCATCATCAAGCACGCCCGCGCGCTGAACGCCATCACCAACCCGGGCACCAATTCCTACAAGCGCCTGGTGCCCGGCTTCGAAGCCCCGGTCAAGCTGGCCTACTCCGCCCGCAACCGCTCGGCCTCGATCCGCATCCCGTATGTGTCGAGCGACAAGGCGCGCCGCATCGAAGTGCGCTTCCCGGACCCCACCGCCAACCCCTACCTGGCCTTCACCGCCATGATGATGGCCGGCCTGGACGGCGTGCAGAACAAGATCCACCCGGGCGATCCGGCCGACAAGAACCTGTACGACCTGCCGCCGGAAGAGGATGCCAAGATCCCGACCGTCTGCTCGTCGCTCGACCAGGCCCTCGACTACCTCGACAAGGACCGCGAGTTCCTCACCCGCGGCGGCGTGTTCTCCAACGAGATGATCGATGCCTATATCGAGCTCAAGATGGAGGAAGTCACGCGCTTCCGCATGACGACCCATCCGGTCGAGTACGAAATGTATTACAGCCTGTAAGAGCGACAGGCGCAAAGCGCCATATTTGAAAAAAGACGGCCAAGGCCGTCTTTTTTTGTGCGCTTGCGTGGCCTTGAAGCGTTTGTGAAAGAACGGTTCTTCGCATACACTTGAAGTCAGTTATTGGTTTCGGGTGGAACATTATAAATATTAGCAGGAAATTTATTTCAGTATCGGTACTGGTGCTTGCCTTCGCGGCCGTGCCGGCGCACGCCGACGTCTATAAATGCATCGACGCCGACGGCCACATCACCTACACCAATGCCCGTAGCGCGGCCAAGAGCTGCAAGGTGCTGAGCCAGGACAAGCTATCCACCGTTCCAGGCGGACGGGTTTCGACTCCCTCGCCGGCCAATTTCCCCAAGGTGGACGGCGACACGCAGAAGGCGCGCGACAACGATCGCCGCAAGATCCTCGATCAGGAACTGGCCAACGAACAGAAGAACCTGGAGCAGGCCAGGAAAGACCTGTCCGAGCAGGAAGGCATCGTGCATCCCCATGAACGCATTGCCGGGGGGGCCATCAATGCGGCGAAGGTGCAGGAGCGGCTCCAGGGTTACAAGGACAAGCTTGCCCTGCACGAGCGCAACATCGAGGCGCTGAAGAGGGAAATCGGCAATCTTCGATGACTGGCGCCGGAAGGCGCAGGATGGTGCGGTTTTTGCTACTCTGAAAGCATGACCGCACGCGAAAACCGCTCCTCCCCCTCTTCATTCGGCGGGCTCGACCTGCTCTCCTCGGCCGTCATCCTGCTCGATGACGACCTGATCATCCTGTACGTCAATCCGGCGGCGGAAAACCTCTTTGCGGTGAGTGGCAGGCAGTTGCTGAAGCAACCGCTTGCACACCTGCTCGGCGAGCCGCCCGGCCTGTCGGCAGCGCTCGACAATGCACTCGCCAGCAACTGGAGCTACACCGGGCAGAACCTCACCGTACACCGGCACGGCCCGGAAGCCCTGCATCTTGACTGCACCGTGACGCCGGTGGAGGCGGGCGCCATCCGCCTGCTGCTCGAATTCCGCCCCATCGACACGCAGCTCAGGACGGCGCGCGAGGAGCGGCTGGCCGAGCAGCAGCAGGCCAACCGCGAGCTCATCCGCAATCTGGCCCACGAGATCAAGAATCCGCTCGGCGGCATCCGCGGCTCGGCCCAGTTGCTGGAGCGCGAACTCAACAATCCGCAACTGCGCGAGTACACCCAGGTCATCATCAAGGAGGCGGACCGGCTGCAGGAACTGATGAACCGCCTGCTCACCTCGCATCGCCTGATGCAGCCGCAGCCGGTGAGCATGCACGAAATCCTCGAGCGGGTGCGCTCCCTCATCCTTGCCGAGTTTGCCGACGTAAGGGTGACGCGGGACTACGATACCAGCCTGCCGGATCTCACCGGCGACCGGGAGCAGCTGATCCAGGCCATCCTCAACATCGCCCGCAATGCGGCCCAGGCCATGGACGGCAGCGGCGAGATCGTCTTGCGCACGCGCGCGGTGCGGCAGGTGACGCTGGCCAAGCGCCGCTACCGGCTGGCGCTGCAGCTGCAGGTGATCGACAACGGCCCCGGCATCCCCGACGCCATCCGCGAGCAGATCTTCTATCCTCTCGTGTCCGGGCGCGAAGGCGGCAGCGGGCTGGGCCTGACGCTGGCGCAGAACTTCATTCAGCAGCACCATGGCACCATTGAAGCCGAAAGCCGTCCGGGCCGCACCTGTTTCTCCATTCTTCTGCCGCTGCGCAACAATAACGAGGAAAAACGATGAACCCGGTCTGGATTATTGACGACGACCGTTCCATCCGCTGGGTGTTCGAAAAGGCCTTGGCGCGAGAGGAAATCGAATTCAAGAGCTTCGGCTCGGCGGCCGAGGCGCTCGCGACCCTCGATGCCGGCGCGCCGCCGCCCCAGGTGCTGGTGTCCGATATCCGCATGCCGGGCGAATCGGGCCTGTCGCTGCTGCAGAAGGTGAAGAGCCGCTTTCCGAATATCCCGGTCATCATCATGACCGCCTACTCCGATCTGGACAGCGCGGTGGCAGCATTCCAGGGCGGCGCCTTCGAGTACCTGCCCAAGCCTTTCGACGTCGACCAGGCGGTGGAACTGGTGCGCCGCGCCATCGAGGAAAGCACGCGCCAGGACAGCGCACCCGAAGCCGCCGCCATGGCGCCGGAGATACTCGGCAAGGCGGCTTCGATGCAGGAGGTGTTTCGCGCCATCGGCCGCCTCTCGCAATCGCACGCCACGGTACTCATCAACGGCGAATCGGGCACCGGCAAGGAGCTCGTCGCCCGCGCCCTGCACCGGCACAGCCCGCGCGCCGACAAGCCCTTCGTCGCCATCAACACCGCGGCGATACCGCGCGACCTGCTCGAATCCGAGCTGTTCGGCCACGAGCGCGGCGCCTTTACCGGCGCCACCACCATGCGGCGCGGCCGCTTCGAGCAGGCCGAGGGCGGCACGCTGTTTCTCGACGAGATCGGCGACATGCCGGCCGAACTGCAGACGCGCCTGCTGCGGGTGCTTTCCGACGGCAACTTCTATCGCGTCGGCGGCCACCAGCCGATCAAGGCCAATGTGCGCGTCATCGCCGCCACGCACCAGAACCTCGAGGAGAGGGTCAAGCAGGGGCTGTTTCGCGAGGATCTGTTCCACCGGCTCAACGTCATCCGCCTGCGCCTGCCGCCGTTGCGCGAACGGCGCGAGGATGTTCCGCTGCTGGCCAGGCATTTCATGCAGAAGAGCGCGCAGGAACTGGGCGTCGAGCCAAAGCGCATGTCGGATGCGGCGCTGAAATTCCTCGCCACGCTGGAATTCCCGGGCAACGTGCGCCAGCTGGAGAATATTTGCCACTGGCTCACCGTCATGGCGCCGGGGCAGACCATCGAAGTGGCGGACCTGCCGCCCGAACTGCGCGAACAGGCGCCGCGTGAAATCGGCAACGACTGGAAGGTTACGCTGGGAGCAGAGGCCGACCGCCTGCTGGCGAGCCATCTGGGCGGCGTATGGGATCAGCTGTCGCGCGATTTCGAGCGCACCCTGATCCGCCATGCGCTCATCGCCTCCGCCGGCCGCCGCATCGAAGCGGCGCAGATGCTCGGCATCGGCCGCAACACCATTACGCGCAAGATCCATGATCTGGGCATCGAGGGGGCGAAGGGCGCGGACAGCGACGAGCAATAAGATAAGATAGGCGCCACGTGAGTTCCTTCCTGCGCGTGCGTGGCCGACAAAGATCATCAGTTCGAGCAGCTTGATGCCGCAGTGGTCAATGCGGCCCTCGGCGCTCTGGCGCCGAGCTTCCGCGTTGACGTCCTCGATACCTGCGAATCGACCAGCACCCTGCTGCTCGACCGCGCCCCGCTGGGCGCGCCATCCGGCAGCGTCATCGCCTGCGAGCGGCAGACCGCGGGTCGCGGCCGGCGCGGGCGCAGCTGGCTGTCCGCGCCCGGCGACAGCCTGACCTTTTCCCTGTACTGGCGCTTTCCGGCGGGTACGCCGCTGCTCGCAGGCCTCAGCCTTGCGGTCGGCGTTGCCGTGGCGCGCACACTGGAGAAAAACGGCGCCGCGGGCATCCGGCTCAAGTGGCCGAACGACATCCTTGCGGCGGACGGCAAGCTGGGCGGCATCCTGGTTGAAACCATGACGGGCGGCGGCACCCAGGCAGCCGTCATCGGCATCGGCCTCAACGTGCGCCTGCCGCGGGCCATTGCCGAAGCGGTCGGCATTCAGGCGGCCGATCTGTCTTCAGTGATGCCCTTCGCGCCATCGCGCAATCTGCTGCTGGCGGGCGTTCTTGCCGAACTTGCCGTCATGCTTGACGAGTTCGCCCGTTCCGGTTTTGCGGCGTTCATCGAGGAGTGGCTTTCACGCCACGCCTACACTGGACGGACCGTGCGCATTCTTGCCGACGGCGCGCAGCCGGTTGAAGGCCGCTGCGCGGGTGTGGACGCCGATGGCGCCCTGCTGCTCGAGACGGCTGCCGGCATGAAGCGCATTGTCAGCGGCGAAGTCTCGCTGAGGACGGCAAATCCATGATTCTCGCCATCGACTGCGGCAACACCCGCCTAAAGTGGGGCGTGCATGACGGCGCGAAGTGGCTGGCGCAAGGCCCGCTCGACTATGCCGACCTGGCCGGCTTGGGCGACTTGCTGCGGCAGCAGCCGCGCGCGGAGCGCGCCGTGGTCGCCAACGTCGCCGGCCCCCGGGTCGGCGAGATCGTGCAGGCCATGCTGGCGGCGCTGGAAATCCCGGTGACCTGGGTGCGCGGCCGGCCGGGGCAGTGCGGCGTGCGCAACCTCTACGACAACCCGGAGCAGCTCGGCGCCGACCGCTGGGCGGCGCTCATCGGCGCACGCCGGCTGCATCAGGGCGCCTGCCTCGTCGTGTGTGCCGGCACGGCGACCACGGCCGACGTGCTCGATGCCGAAGGAACGTTCCAGGGCGGCCTGATCCTGCCCGGGTTCGACCTCATGCGCCTCTCGCTGTCGCGCAACACCGCGCAGCTGCCGCTCGCCGATGGCAAGTTTGCAGGACTGCCGCGCAGCACGGCGGATGCCATCGTCAGCGGCTGCCTGCACGCGCAGGCCGGCGCCATCGAGCGCATGTTCGCCCAGGTTGCCGCCTATCCGGATGCCGTTTGCCTCGTCAGCGGCGGCGCGGCGACGCAGTTCTTCGATCTGCTGCGCATCCCGAGAACCCAGGTCGATAACCTGGTGCTGGAAGGCCTCGCGCAGATCGGTCTTGCGCAAGAGGAGGGCGCGTGAAGGCGGACAGGAAACGCAGGTGCTCGACCAGGGTCGCGCTGGTGCTGCTCGGCACCCTCTCGCTGGCCGGCTGCGAGCAGGAGCCGGAGCGGCGCCAGGTCTATAAGTCGCTGCGCGACTGCACCGAGGAGTGGGGCATCCAGAAGTGCGATCCGGCCGACAACCGGCATCCGACCGGCTACTACTATGGTCCGGGCTTCCGCGGCGGCACCTACGGCGGCACGCACATGGGCAGTTCCGATGCGATGCGCCAGCCGGGCAGCCGGGCGGTGGGCACCGTCAGCCGCGGCGGTTTCGGCTCCTCGGCTTCCTCGCACGGCGGCGGCTCCTGATGCAGCGCCTGCAATCCCGGCCCCGTTCGGACTGGAAGGAAAAGTTCGAGCAGATGGGCTTCTCCTTCCATTCCCTCGACGGCGTGTACTGGAACGAATCGGCCTGCTACCGCTTCTCCGCCGACGAAATCGACATGCTGGAGGAAACCACGGCCGAGCTGCACCGCCTGTGCCGCGCCGCGGTAGGCTTCGCGCTGGCCAACGACCTGTGGGCCGAACTGCGCATCCCGCGCGAATTCGGCGACTGGATCAGGGAATCCTGGCACAAGGGCGAGCCCTCGCTCTACGGTCGCTTCGACCTTGCCTACGACGGCCGCAATCCGCCCAGGCTGCTCGAATACAACGCCGACACGCCGACCTCGCTCGTCGAGGCGGCCATCGCACAATGGCACTGGCTGCAGGAACTGCATCCGGACGACGACCAGTTCAACTCGCTGCACGAAAAGCTCATCGAGCGCTGGCGCGAAATGGCCGTGCGGCTGCCGCAGCCGGTGCACTTCGCCCGCATCCGCGACAACGAGGAGGACCGCGTCAACCTCGAATATGTCGCCGACACGGCGCTGCAGGGCGGCATCGATGCGCGCTTCCTCCATGTCGAGGACATCGGCCTCGATGCCGAAGGGCGCTTCGTCGACCTGGCCAATCAGCGTATCGCCACCCTGTTCAAGCTCTATCCCTGGGAATGGATGGTGCGCGAGGAATTCGGCGCCGCGCTGCGGACGGGCGCGATGGCGGTGGTCGAGCCGCCGTGGAAAATGATCCTCTCCAACAAGGCGCTGCTGCCCCTGCTGTGGGAGCTGTTTCCCGATCACCCGAACCTGCTGCCGGCCTATTTCGATCCCGCCCCGCTGGGCGGATGCTACGTCGAGAAGCCGGTCTTCTCGCGCGAGGGCGCCGACATCGTCGTGCATGAAGGCGGCCGGACGCGGCGCGGCAATGCCGACGGCTACGGCGCGGAGGGCTTCGTGTACCAGGCGCTGGCGCAGCTGCCGGATTTCGGCGGGCGCTATCCGGTGATCGGCTCCTGGATCGTCGGCGACGAACCGGCCGGCATGGGCATCCGCGAGGACGCGACGCCGATCACCACCAACACCGGCCACTTCCTTCCCCATTACTTCGCCTGAGAGGAATCGACCATGCTTGCCGACTCGATCTCGACCCTGCCCGCGTTTCTCACCTATTTCGCCATCGCGATGTCGATCATGGCCGCGTTCCTTTTCGTCTACGTGCAAGTCACGCCCTATCGCGAAATCGCGCTGATCCGCGAGGGCAACAGCGCGGCGGCGGTCAGCCTGTCCGGCACGCTGATCGGCTTCGCCCTGCCGGTGGCCAACGTCATCGAGAACAGCCATAACCTGGTCGATCTCGCCATCTGGTCGGTCATTGCCTGCGCCGTGCAGATTGCTGCCTACGTCGTGGCGCGCCTGGCGCTGCCGCAGATCGCCAGAGACATCCCGGCCGGCAAGCTGGCGCCGGCCATCTTCCTGGCCGCGCTGTCCGTCAGTGTCGGCCTCATCAATGCCGCCTGCATGGAGTATTGACCGCACATTGGATCCCCCCGCGTTTACCGGGGCGTCATCAACAGCAAAATGGTCGCCGAGAGCCAGTCGCACGGCAAGGGGGCGAATGTATGCAGTATACCGCCTCTTCTTTTTCCGGCACGATTGGGGTATGGTAGGCCGCTCAGTCAGTGTCAGAATCATGTCGTAGTGTTGCAGAATCCGGCTCAGGGAGAGGGCCAGGCCCGTCCATCCGCAATCGCAAAGGAGGAGTGAGATGACCACCAAGATATTGCTCGACGAATCCGATATTCCGACTCACTGGTACAACGTTGTCGCCGACATGCCCAACCCGCCGCTGCCGCCGCTCGGTCCCGACGGCAAGCCGGTCGGCCCGGAGCAGATGCTGGCGATTTTCCCCGGCCCGCTGCTCGAGCAGGAAATGTCGGGCGAACGCTGGATCGCGATTCCCGAACCGGTGCGCGAGATCTACCGCCAGTGGCGGCCGACGCCGATGTTCCGCGCCCGGCGCCTGGAGCAGATGCTCGGCACGCCGGCGAAGATCTACTACAAATACGAAGGCGTCAGCCCGGCCGGATCGCACAAGGTCAATACCTCGGTGCCGCAGGCCTACTTCAACAAGCTGGTCGGCATCAACCGCCTGACCACCGAGACGGGCGCCGGCCAGTGGGGCTCCTCGATGGCCATGGCGGGCCAGATGTTCGGCATCGAGGTGCGCGTCTACATGGTCAAGGTGAGCTACAACCAGAAACCCTTCCGCCGCTCCATGATGCACACGTGGGGCGCCGAAGTGTTTGCCAGCCCGACCGACATGACCCACGCCGGCCGCACGGCCCTGGAGAAGGACCCGAACAACCCCGGCTCGCTCGGCCTGGCAATCTCCGAAGCGGTGGAGGAGGCGGCCTCGCGCAAGGACACCAACTATTGCCTGGGCTCGGTGCTGAACCATGTCTGCCTGCATCAGACGGTGATCGGCCTGGAGGCCAAGAAGCAGTTCGAGAAGGTCGGCGACTACCCGGACATGGTATTCGCCT
>PNJM01000004.1 GCA_013821865.1 Rhodocyclaceae bacterium | reverse complement strand
TTCGCTGCCCGAAACAGGAAGCCCGCCGAATGGCGGGCTTCCTGTTTTCCAGATTCCCGCTTGCGCGGGATGGCGTCGATTACATCCGCTCGAACACCCCGGCAATACCTTGCCCCCCGCCGATGCACATCGTGACGAGGCCGTAGCGCTTGTTGGTGCGCGCGAGTTCGTAGAGGCACTTCACGGTGAGGATGACGCCGGTGGCGCCGATGGGGTGGCCAAGGGCGACCGCGCCGCCGTTGGGGTTCACCTTGGCGGGATCGAGCTCGAGGCCCTTGCTGACGCAGAGCGACTGCGCGGCGAAGGCTTCGTTGGATTCGATCACGTCGAGGTCGCCGGCCTTGAGGCCGGCCTTGGCGAGCGCCTTCTGCACGGCGGGGATCGGGCCTTCGCCCATGTAGGCGGGATCGACGCCGGCGATGCCGTACGACACCAGGCGCGCCAGCGGCTTGAGGCCGGCCTTCTCGGCGGCCTTGGCTTCCATCAGCACCACGGCGGCAGCGCCGTCGTTGATGCCGGAGGCGTTGCCGGCCGTCACCGAGCCGTCCTTCTTGAAGGCGGGCTTGAGCTTGGCCAGGGTCTCCATGGTGGTGTCGCCCTTCGGATGCTCGTCGGTATCGAACACCACGGTGCCCTTGCGCGTCTGCATCTCGACAGGCAGGATCTGCGACTTGAAGTGGCCGGCGGCGATGGCCGCCACGGCCTTCTTCTGGCTGTCGAGCGAGAACTGGTCCTGCATTTCGCGCGTGATGCCCCACTTGGCGGCGATGTTCTCTGCGGTGATGCCCATGTGCACCGTGTCGAACGGATCGGTCAGGGCGCCGACCATCATGTCGATGATCTTGTTGTCGCCCATGCGCGCGCCCCAGCGGCCGGAGGGCAGCAGGTAGCCGCCGCGGCTCATGGATTCCGCGCCGGCGCCGACGGCGGCATCGGTGTCGCCGAGCAGGATCATCTGCGCCGCCGAGACGATGGCCTGGAAGCCCGAACCGCACAGACGATTGACCGTCAGCGCGCCGGATTCCTTGGCGAGGCCGGCGTTGATCGCCGTGACACGCGAGACGTACATGTCCCTGGCTTCGCCGTGAATGACGTTGCCCAGCACCAGTTGGCCGATTTGCGCCGGGTCCAGCTTCGCGCGCGCGATCGCTTCCCTGACGACGCGGGCGCCGAGTTCGCTCGGCGCGAGATCCTTGAGCGAACCGCCAAATGCACCGATGGGCGCACGCACGCCGCTGACTACCACTACTTCCCTGTTCCCGCTCATTTCCGTTCCTCCAGCAAATTCAGTTCAGATCAGCCGCCCACCCAACTGGCAATGCCCAGCAGCGTCAGCAGCAAGAGACAGAGCACCAATGTGCGCCATACCAGTCCGATTCCGCTCTGCATGAAATCGGCGTCGGCCTCCTCGCCCAGCCCCAGCTCGGGTCTATCCGTTACTTCGCCCGATTCGATGATAGGCAGCCCCAAGCGCACGCCCAGTGCGCCTGCGCCGCTTGCCAGCAGTATACCCGCCCCTTCGTCCGGCCAGCGGGCAGCCTGCGTGCGCCAGCAATAAACGGCGTCCTCGAAGTCGCCAACGATGGCGAAAGCCGCCGCCGTGATGCGCAGCGGCACCCAGTCGATTGCAGCAAAGGCCCTGGCCGAGAAATGGCCGAAGACGCCGAACTCGGCATCCCGGCGCGCGCCCCAGTGGCGGCCGAAGTAGTCGGCCAGGCGGTAGAGCAGCGCGCCGGCCGGGCCGGGCAGCACGACGAACCAGAAGACCACGGCGAAGACATGCCGGTGCGAGGCGACGATGGCCTGCTCGATGGCAAGCCGCGCGATCTCGGTGGCGTTGAGGCCGTCGGCGGAACGGCCGCGCCATTCGCCGAGCAACGCGCGGGCGCGGTCGATCTCGCCCATGCGCAGGGCGAGATGGATGTCGGTGTAATAGTGGCTGAACTGGCGGAAGCCCATGGTGATGTAGAGGATCGCCACGTTCCAGAGGAAAGCCAGCAGCGGATTGACATAGAGCAGCGCGAAGTAGATGGCGGCACAGATGATCACCGGCGCCAGAACGGCCAGCAGCCAGGCCACGGTGCCGTGGCGCGCCTGGCCATCGTTGAAGTGCCGCTCGAAGAAATGCGCAAAGTGCGAGAGCGGAGCGCTGACGAAGGTGCGCTCGGCAAGCGGGCGCAGTTGCTCGAGCACGAGCGCGGCAATCAGGGAAAGGATGGTCATGCGAGATTGAGGCGGCAGGCAGGGCTTCTTCAGGTGTGAAAGATATCACGAAACCGCCGAGGAGGCTGTGCATTGCCTATGCATTAGTGCCTTGCCTCATGTAAGGAAGACCGTGTTATATTACTTTAGGCTGATTGATTATAAGTATACGGTTCTATGGACAAGAACACGATATACCAGAAGAGCGCGAAGGGCCTGGAGGAGATGTCCTCGCGGACTTACAAGCTGCCGGCTCGCGAGCGCTCCGTGCTGATCATGGTGGACGGCAAGAGCACGGCGCAGGAGGTCATCGACAAGGCCAAGCACTTCGGCGACGCCGAGCACTTCTTCCTTGCGCTCATCAAGGAGGGCTTCATCGGGCCGTTGGTTGCCCCGGCCGTACCGGCGCCTGCCGCGCCAGCCCCGGCCGCACCCGCGCCGACCCAGGCACCCATCCCGGCACCGAGCGAGAAGTCCCTGGCAACCGCCAAGGAGTTTGCTTCCCACTATCTCACCAAGGTCATCGGCCCGGACGCCGACCTGATGACTGTCCAGATCGAAGGCTGCAAGACTACCGCCGAACTGGTTCAGCTAGTGGAGAAGTACCGCGAAATAGTGCGATCCGTCGGCGGCGCGCGCCGCGCCGAGGAGTTTTCCGCCGGCACTGCGGCGCGCCTGCCCTAATAGACTTTCTGATCTTCCGGCGAATCGAACAGCATCCGGTACAGGCTGACGATCATCCCTGCCGTCGCCCCCCAGATGAAATAGCCCTGGTAAGGCATGGCGTAATAATGGCGCAGCGCGCCGGCAATCTCGACGCTGTGGCGCTGATGATTGGCGGGGTCGAGCAGGAAATCCAGCGGGGTCTCGAACACCTCGGCCACTTCGAACTCATCCAGTCGCAGATCGAAAGGCGGCTGGACCAGGCCAACCACCGGTGTGACGCGAAAGCCTGTTCCCGTGCGGTATTCCGGCAGCAGTCCGAGCACTTCGATCCGTGACGGCGACAGGCCGATCTCCTCCTCCGTTTCACGAAGCGCGGTGAATACAGGAGACTCATCGTGCTCCTCGCAGCGCCCGCCCGGGAAAGCCACCTGCCCGGCATGATCGTGCAGGTGGGCGGTGCGCTGCGTGAACAGCACGGTCAGCCCTCCTTCGCGCTGGACCACCGGAACGAGGACGGCGGCGGGAGTGAGTTGCGCCGGGGTGCCTTCCTCCGCAACACCCACCAGCCGGCGCGGCCCGGCAAAACGCCGCCGCAGCCAGTCGGCAGTCAGCGGTTCCGCGTTCTGGCCGGCAGTATCCGAAGAAGCCATTAATAGCGCTTGCGCAAGGTCATGGTTTCGCCGTCGCGCTTCATTTCCATGCGGTTGAGAAAACTCATACCGAGCAGGGCATGGGGCATGTCGTGGCCGGCCACCGTCGCCTCCACGCTGTGGAGCGTGACATCGCCGACGCGGACGGTGTTCAGACTGACCAGCCAGGCCTGCGTGATACCGTTGGCGGTCTGAATCGGGACGGTCCTGGCGTTGCGCAAATCGACGTTTGCGCGGCGGGCATGCGAGGCGCCGAGTGCAATGGTTGTCGCGCCCGTATCGACCATGAGCGGTATCGTCGCGCCATTGATTGTTCCGGTGGTGATGAAATGGCCGCGCACATCGGCGACAAGGGTGATTGCCTGTTCCCCGCCGCCACCGGTACCGGTGAATGCGTGCTGGCCGATGGCCAGGCGGTGCCGCTTGCCGTCGAACTCCAGTGTGGCGGCATTCTGCTCGACGCCGATCAGCTTGACATCGTCGACCTTGGTGCCAACGGAAAGAGTGCGGGGATTGCCGCCGTTGATGACGAGCACGGCCTTGCCGGGGAACAGGCCGACGACGCCGACTTCGGTGGCTTGCGCCAGAGTTGGCAAAAGTAGGCAGGCGAAAAGCGCCGCGCTAAAATGCGCCATCTTGTTCGCCCCGTGCCACGCCATGAAACCCGTTGCCATTTTTCGCCACCTGCACACTGAAGGTCCGGGCTATTTTGCCACATTCCTCGATCGCCACTCGATCCCGTGGCGACTCGTCAGGATCGACCTGAGCGATCCTCTGCCCAATGAGGTTAACGGCTTCTCCGGCCTGGTATTTATGGGCGGACCGATGAGCGTCAACGACCCGCTGCCCTGGGTCGCGCATGAGTGCGACCTGATCCGCGCCGCGGTGGCGGCGGACATCCCCGTGCTTGGCCATTGCCTGGGCGGACAGCTCATGGCGAAGGCGCTGGGCGGCGTGGTGACGAGGAATCCGGTGAAGGAGATCGGCTGGGGCGAGGTGCAGGTGCCGGACAGCACCGAAGCCCGTGCCTGGTTTGGCGACATGCGCGGTTTCCTCTCCTTCCACTGGCATGGCGAGACCTTCAGCATCCCGCCGGGTGCCAGCCGCGTACTGGAGAGCTCTTATTGCGCCAACCAGGCTTTCGCCATGGGCAAGCACTTCGGCATGCAGTGCCACGTCGAGATGACCGAAGAGATGATCAGGGATTGGTGCAGGGAAGGCGCAGGCGAAATTGCCGCCAGCCCCGGCCCGGCCGTGCAGTCGGCGGGGAAGATGCAGACAGGAATGGCGCCCAAGGTGGCCGCGCTGAATGCCGTGGCGGATCGCCTATATACGCGCTGGATCGCCGGGTTGGTGCGCTGATCTGACAAGGTAAGAACTTATCCGTAAATAATATACAATGCCTTCCCGAGCCGGCACTAACGCGGCGAGGGAGGAAGGGAGTGATGGCGACAGAGAAGCGGGCAGCAAAGAAGCGTGTGGCGTCATGGGTGGTAACCGATGATTTCTGGGCGAGAGTGGAACCCTTGGTGCCCGTTCGAGAACGGCCGGCGGACAAGGAGTATGCGCGTAAGGCCGGTGGTGGACGCAAGCCGAAGCCGGCGCGGCTGGTGTTCGAAGCGGTTGTGTATGTGTTGCGGACGGGTTGCCAGTGGAAAGCTTTGCCGAAGGAACGCTTCGGCAGCGCCAGCGCAATCCACAAGCGGTTTCTGGAGTGGGAGCGTGCCGGCGTGTTCCAGGCGATCTGGGCGATGGGGTTGGCGGAATATGACCAGATGGAAGGGATTGCCTGGCGATGGCAGAGTATCGATGGGGCCATGCTCAAGGCTCCACTGGCACAAGAGCAGGTCGGATCCAACCCGACTGATCGGGGGAAAAAATGGGAGCAAGCGTCACCTGCTGGTCGACGGCCGTGGCGTCCCCTTGTCGTTCATCGTGACCGGAGCGAACCGGCATGACGTTACACAACTCGACGCCGTCCTGTCGGCCATCATGATCAAGCGCGAGGTGCCGGCCGAGCGTCGCTCCAAGCATTTGTGTCTGGATGCCGGATATCGCGGCCAGCCAGCGTTGGAGATCATTCAGCGCCATGGCTACATTCCTCATGTGGCCAGCCGCACTCAGGAGAAGAAGGCAAAGCAACGGCATCCCGGAAAGAAAGCCCGCCGTTGGATTGTTGAGGTCTGCCATAGTTGGTTCAACCCGTTTTCGCAAGCTGCTGATGCGCTATGAGAAACTTGAGCGTAGTTTCCTCGCGCTCAACCATCTCGCCGCCGGCATCATCGCGTTCCGAAAAGTGCATCTCAAGATAAACATTATTTACGGATAAGTTCTAAGGAGTAAGTTCGGGGAGGCGCCTGGGGAAGCAAAGCAGGCCATCGTCAGACTGCCCAAATAAAACGCCCGACCTCGACCGAGATCGGGCGTTCTTATTTGACTCCGATCCCTTCGGGTATCATCAAGGACGGAAAATCACCTGAAACCGAACGGAAAAGCATGGACTGGCTGTCTACCACGCACGACGCCTTCGCACTTCTTTTCAGCGGAGATCGCGAACTCTGGCAGATCATCCTCATCTCGCTCAGGGTTTCGCTGATCGCTATGCTGATAGCTTCCCCGGCAGCGGTCGCCATCGGTTACTTCCTCGCCACCGCTTCGTTTCCGGGCCGGCGCTTCCTCATCGTGGTGACGCAGGGCCTGCTTGCCTCGCCTACCGTGGTGGTCGGCCTCATCCTTTACCTGCTGTTGTCGCGCCAGGGAATCTTCGGTTCGCTCAAACTGCTGTTCACCCAGGAGGCGATGATCATCGGCCAGGTGCTGATCGCGCTGCCGGTGCTGGTTGCGTTCACCGTTTCCGCCGTGCAGGGGGCCGACCCGCGCGCACGGGAGACCGCCATCAGCCTCGGCGCCACGCCGTTGCGTTCGGCCTGGACGACCCTGATCGAGGTGCGCTTCGGCGTCATGGCTGCGGTTTTCAACGCCTTCGGGCGCATCGTTTCGGAGATCGGCTGCTCTCTCATGGTCGGCGGCAATATCGCCGGTGTGACGCGCAACATCCCGACGGCAATCGCGCTGGAAACAAGCAAGGGGGAGTTCGCCCAAGGCATTGCCCTCGGCTTTGTCCTGCTGATCGTTGCGCTCGGCGTCAATTTTGCGCTGGCCTTCGCGCAGGGTGAAGGAGGAATGAAATGAGCGGGGTGCTGCTCACCGTCGAAACCCTACGCAAGGCTTTCGGTTCGCGCCGGGTGCTCGATGCCGCGCAACTTCGGATCGACGCCGGGGAGAGCTACGTCCTGACCGGGGAGAACGGCTCAGGCAAGACGACCCTGTTGCGCGTACTGGCCGGCCTGGAGAATGCGGAAGTGGGCGCCTGCAGTTTCGATGGCCGGAAGGTGGATCTGGGCCTCTATCCGGACTGGTTGCGGCAAGAGGTGATTTACGTGCACCAACACCCCTATCTGTTTCGCACAAGCGTGACCGATAACATCGCCTACGGCCTCAAGGCGCGCGGCCTTTCGGCCGCCGTGCGCGAGCCGCTGGTGCGGGAAGCCATCGCCTGGGCCGGCATCGGACACCTGCTCGATGTTCCACCCCACAAGCTCTCCGGCGGCGAGAAGCAGCGGGTGGCGCTGGCGCGGGCGCGTGTGCTCAAGCCGCGCCTGTTTCTGCTCGATGAGCCAACGGCCAACCTCGATGCCGAAGCGAGGCAGCAGACCATGGCCTTGATCCGCGACCTGTGCGACGCAAACAGCGCGGTGGTGCTGTCCTGCCATGATCGCGAGATCATCGAGTTGCCGCACATGCATCGCCTGCACATGGAGAACGGCCGGATCGACTCGCAGAACGGATTGAATGCCGCGGCGCCGATTCCGGTAAAATAGCGGCCCTCTCAAGTCCCATCGCAACGGATGAAAACCACCTTCCTGGATTTTGAGCAGCCCATCGCCGAACTCGAGGCGAAGATCGAAGAGCTGCGCTATGTGCAGGACGATTCGGCGGTCGATATCTCGGAAGAGATCGGCCGGCTGGAGTCGAAGAGCCAGTCCTTGACCAAGGACATCTACGCCAAGCTGAGCCCCTGGCAGATCGCCCAGGTGGCGCGCCACCCGCAGCGGCCCTACACGCTCGATTACATCCAGCACATCTTCACCGATTTCGAGGAACTGCACGGCGACCGCGCCTTCGCCGACGACAAGGCCATCGTCGGCGGCCTTGCCCGCTTCAACGGGCAGTCGGTTATGGTCGTCGGCCACCAGAAAGGGCGCGACACCAAGGAGAAGATCCAGCGCAACTTCGGCATGCCGCGCCCGGAGGGCTACCGCAAGGCGCTGCGTCTGATGCGGCTGGCGGAGAAGTTCAGCATCCCGGTCATCTCCTTCGTGGATACGCCCGGAGCCTATCCCGGCATCGACGCCGAGGAGCGCGGCCAGTCGGAGGCCATCGGCCGCAACCTGTACGTCATGGCCGAGCTGAAAGTGCCGATCATCTGCACGGTGATCGGCGAGGGCGGCTCCGGCGGCGCGCTGGCCATCGCCGTCGGCGACGTCGTGAACATGCTGCAGTACGCCACGTATTCGGTCATCTCGCCCGAGGGCTGCGCCTCCATCCTGTGGAAAAGCGCCGAGAAAGCGCCCGAAGCGGCCGAGACCATGGGCATCACCGCGTCGCGCCTGAAGACGCTTGGCCTCATCGACCGCATCATCAGCGAGCCTCTGGGCGGCGCGCACCGCGACCACCGCGCCATGGCGCAGGGGCTGAAGAAGGCGTTGCAGGATGCGCTGCGCCAGGTATCCGGTCTTTCCCCCGCCGAGCTTGTCGAGCAGCGCTTCGAGCGCGTGCTGGGCTATGGCAAATTCAAGGAACAGCCGGTCCGCTGAGCCTGTGTCGGGGCTGGCGGCGCGGGCTTCGGAAAAACTCCGGCAATTCGTCCGGCCCGGCGGCCGCCTGCTGGCCGCCCTTTCCGGCGGCGTCGATTCGGTGGTTCTGCTGCACCTCCTGCGCACGCTCCGGGGCAGGCATGGCTTTCTGCTTTCCGCGCTCCATGTCAATCACGGCCTCAGCCCGAACGCCGGCCGCTGGCAGGCGTTTTGTGAAACCGTGTGCGGAGAATGGGGCATTCCTCTTGAGGTGGCCCGTGTGACTGTCGTGCGAGACTCGGCGGAAGGCCCGGAAGCCGCGGCGCGGCGTGCCCGCTACGGCGCCTTCGCGCAGGCGGACGCCGACTGGCTGGTGCTGGCGCATCATCGCGACGACCAGGCCGAAACGCTCATCTTCAATCTGCTGCGCGGCGCCGGCGTGAGGGGGGCCGCCGCCATGCCCGTCATGCGGGACTTTCCGGGCCGGCCCGGGCTGTGCATCCTGCGCCCGTTGCTGGATGCGCCGCACGAGGAGATCGAAGCTTTCGCCCGGGAACAGGGACTTGCCTGGATCGAGGACGAGAGCAACGAGGACATGCGCTATGCCCGCAACTTCGTGCGCAGGCAGGTGTTTCCCTTGTTGCGGGAGCGCTTCCCCGGCTGCGATGCAGCCCTGGCGCGGGCGGCGACGCATTTCGCCGAAAGCGACGAACTGCTCGACCAGCTTGCAAGGACGGACGCC
Organism: Rhodocyclaceae bacterium; assembly: GCA_013821865.1. GTDB lineage: Bacteria > Pseudomonadota > Gammaproteobacteria > Burkholderiales > Rhodocyclaceae > Desulfobacillus. Next base: position 17,194 of record PNJM01000004.1, on the reverse strand, counting down.
GGGACCGCGATGCGGGAAGGCCGCATCGTCGCGGCGGAACTGGCGAGGCTCGACGATGCCCGCGCCCGCAACCTGATGCGCCATGTCCTCAAGCGCGAGAATCTCCTGCTGCCGGACAGCGCGCGCCTGCACGAAATCGTGCGCCAGATCTGTACGGCGGCGGTCGACAGCCACCTCAGCTTCGATCTTCGGGGCAGGGAACTGCACCGCTTCCGCGGCGAGGTATGGATCGTCAAGCCGGCAGACGCGGGGGATGAGACGGAGTGGCACGGCGAGGAAGCCCTGGCGTGGGGCGGCTCGATGCTGCGCTTTGCTCCCTGCGTGGGAGGAGGTATCAGCCGCCGGAAGCTTGAATTGGGCAGGGTGATACTGGCGCGGCGGCGTGGCGGTGAGCATCTCCAGCCGGACTGCCGGCGTCCGCGGCGTTCTCTGAAGAAACTGCTGCAGGAGCACGACGTGCCGCCGTGGCGGCGCGAGGCGTTGCCGCTGCTCTGGTGCGGCGAAGAACTGGTATGGGTGCCGGATATCGGCATCGACTGTGCCTGGCAGTGCGCGCCCGGCGAGGCGGGCTGGGTGCCGGTTTGGGAGTGCGACTAGCGGCTGCCCGAGAGCCGTTGCGCCAGTTCCACCGCAGACCGTACGCCCATCTTCCCGAAGATGTGCGCACGGTGGACTTCCACCGTGCGCATGGCGATGTTCAGTTCGTCGGCGATCACCTTGTTGTATTTCCCCTCCAGGATGCGCTCCATCACTTCGCGCTCGCGCGGCGTGAGCTGGGACAGGCGCGAGGCGACAGTGGCCTGGTTCGCGCGTTCCGCCCGCCTGGAGGCGTCGAACCCGATCGCCTCGATCACGCGGTCCACCAGTTCGTTGTCGTTGAACGGCTTCTCGACGAAATCGAAGGCACCCTTCTTGACGGCGGCCACGGCGAGAGGGATGTCGCCGTGCCCGCTGAGAAAAATGACCGGCAGTTGCGATTTTCTTTCGCAGAGTTGATCGAAAAGTTCAGGTCCGCTCATGTCCTCCATGCGGACGTCGAGAACGAGACAGCCGCGCATGTCGTCGCGCCAGTCGGCAAGAAACGCTTCTGCCGAGGGCCACGCGCGCGCGGCGACCTTGCGCGACTTGAACAGCCAGATCAGCGCATCGCGGATGGCTTCGTCGTCGTCAACGATATAGGCGCCGGCGGCCATCATGAGGCGGGGAGCGTGAAACGGAAGGTCGTCCCGCCGCCAAGGTTGTCGTCCACCCACAGTCGTCCCTTGTGGAACTCGATGATCGAGCGGCAGATGTTGAGGCCCATGCCCATGCCCTCCGGTTTGGTCGAGTAGAACGGCTCGAACAAGTGCTCGGCCGCGTCCTGCGCAATGCCGCTGCCATGATCGGCGACGCCGACCATGACGCCGCCTTCCACCGCGGCCGTGCTGACAATGAGCTGCTTTTTCTCCGCCGGTGTCGCCTGCATGGCTTCCATGCCGTTGCGCATCAGGTTGAGCAGCACCTGCTCTATCATGACGCGATCCGCCATCAGTTCCGGCAGCCCTTCCGCCAGATCGCGTACGATGCGCATGCCGCGCTTGTGCGCGTCGGCCTCGATGAGTCCGGTGGCCTCGTCGACGATCGCGTTGATCCCGCAGGGCGCGCGCTGCGGCTCGCTGCGCCGCACGAAATCATGCACCTGGCGAATGATGCGCCCGGCTCGCTGAGCCTGGGTGGCCAGCTTGCGCAGCGCGTCGCCCAGCTCCTCGCGGGGCAAATCGCCGGCTTCCAGTCGATTCAGGCAGCCGGTGGTGTAGCTGGCGATGGCCGAAAGCGGCTGGTTCAACTCGTGGGCCAGGGTGGAGGCCATTTCACCCATTGTCACCAGCCGTGCCGTGAACTGCAGTTTTTCCTGCTGCTGGCGGGTCAGTTCCGCTGCCCGCTTGCGCTCCGTGATGTCCAGCACCGAACCCATCCAGCCCGTGTGGCGGCCTTCGGCATCGATGAGCGGCGCTTCGTATATCAGCGCATCGAAACGCTCCCCGTTCTTGCGCCGAAGGCGCACCTCAACGCCCTCGCTCGGCGCCTGGCCGGCCAGCACTTTCTGATGCACCGCCAACGTTGTTTCATACTCTTCCGGCACCCAGTAGGGCATGGGTGGCCTGACGCCGTTCAGTTCGTCGGCGGAAAACCCGGTCATCCGGCAAAACGCCGGGTTCACATAGACGATACGCCCTTCGAGGTCGCGTGCGCGCAGCCCGGTAAACAACGAATCCTCCATCGCCTTGCGAAAGGCGTGTTCCTGCGACAAGGCCTGTTCCGCCGCCAGGCGCCGCTGCATGTGGCGGCGCAGCGACCGGAGGCTCGCAAGGACGGCCAGGGCGAGCCCGACAATGATCACGGCAAGCAGGTTGCGCCACAAGCCGGTTTCCGCCCGATAGGCGTTTGCAATCAGGACAAGGCCATGTCCCGGCGGATCGAACGGTATCTGGTGCTCGAGCGTTTCCTTGCCGGCCTTGACGTTGGATTTCGAGCCGAGCACGGCCCCGCCCGCATCGGCGATGCTGAGCCGATAGCGTTCGGCAAACCACCAGGGAACCTGTTCGGCAAGCAGCTTCCTGATGGAAAAACTCGCCATGATGGATCCGAGATGACGGCCATCCCGAAAATACGGCACTACCAGGTCGAAGAAAGACTCCTCGCCGGAACGGTATTGCGGGCTGAACGTAGCCTTGGCGATGGAATGCGAGAGCTGGAATGCCTGCCGCGAAGCCTCGGGCCGCAGCGCCACGCCAGCGATATTCGCGGACGCGGCGCCTGGCGCTTCCCTGAGCAGATTGCCGCTCTCATCGAGAACCAGCAGCTGCACCATGCCCGGGCTGTTGGTCATCAGGCTCCTCGCGTGAGGATCGAAATGCGGGCCGGGGAATTCGCCGCCGAAGTAATCCTGGCCCAACTGTTGCAGTTGCTCCTGGCTGCGGGTCAGCTGGAAATTAAGGTTCTGTTCAACCCACAGCATGTCGCTGATGAGGGTTGCGCGCTGCTCCTCGATCTCCTGGCGATGCAGCAGCCAGAGCAAGGCACCCAGCGCAAGCACGAAGAGGAAAACCGCGACACGAGGCGCGGTCCAGTACCAGGGTTGCAGTACCGGCGGGCGCGGGCTGGAAGAGTTCGGGCTCATCGACGCATGGACTGTTTCGCCGGGAACATGGTACATCAGGCCGGGCGGGCGGCCGGGTTGCGGATAACCACAATGGCGGCCGGTTGCACTCTTGCGCAGAATACGCCACGCTAACAAAGCCGGAGCTCCACGTTGGAGCGTTTTCTACAGGAGGAGACAATGAAACTGCATTCCTTGCTGCTGGGCGTGGCGGCCCTGGCGCTTTCCGCATCCGTCGCAGCGCAGCAGCCGATCGTCATCAAGTTCAGCCACGTCGTCGCCCAAGATACCCCCAAGGGAAAAGCTTCGGAGTTCTTCGCCAAGCGTGCCGGCGAATTGACCAAGGGCAAGGTCAAGGTCGAGGTCTATGCCAACAGCACGCTATACAAGGACAAGGAAGAAATGGAAGCGCTCCAGCTGGGCGCCGTCCAGATGCTCGCGCCGTCCCTGGCCAAGTTCGGCCCGCTCGGCGTGAAGGAGTTCGAGGTGTTCGACCTGCCCTTCATCTTCGACAACTACACCGAGCTGCACAAGGTCACGCAGGGCCCGGTCGGCGCCAAACTGCTGGCCAAGCTGGAGCCCAAGGGCATCAAGGGCCTGGCCTACTGGGACAACGGCTTCAAGTCGTTTTCCGCCAACAAGCCGCTCAAGGCGCCGGCGGACTTCAAGGGCCAGAAAATGCGCATCCAGTCCTCCAAGGTGCTGGAGTCGCAGATGCGCTCGGTGGGGGCGATTCCCCAGGTGATGGCCTTCTCCGAGGTGTACCAGGCGCTGCAGACCGGCGTGGTGGACGGCACCGAGAACCCGCACTCCAACCTCTATACGCAGAAAATGCACGAGGTGCAGAAGCACATGACGCTGACCGAGCACGGCTATCTGGGCTATGCCGTGATCACCAACAAGAAGTTCTGGGACGGCTTGCCCGCCGACGTTCGCGGCCAGCTCGAACAGGCCATGAAGGAAGCGACCGACTTCGCCAACAAGAGCGCCAAGGAAGACAACGACGCGGCGCTGGAGAAGGTGAAGGCTTCCGGCAAGACCCAGATCTACACGCCGACGGCCGAGGAGCGGCTGGCGCTGAAGCGGGCCATGGTGAAGACGCACAAGGAGATGGAGTCGCGCATCGGCAAGGAAACCATCGAGGCGGTGTATAAGGAAACCGGCTTCGATCCGTCCAAGCTGTAATCAAGACGGGCAGGCGGCACGCAGTCCGCCGCCTGCTCCTTTTCATGGGAGGGCACCGGACATGATGCGAGTCCTGGATCATCTGGAGGAATGGCTGATCACCTTCCTCATGGGCGCGGCGACGCTGATCATCTTCGCCGCCGTGATGCATCGCTATGCTTCCGGCTGGCCGATTCCCGGCATGCAGGACTGGCTGCTCGGCCTTCATTTCGGCTGGGCGCAGGAGCTGTGCATCATCATGTTCGTCTGGATGGCCAAGTTCGGCGCCGCCTACGGCGTGCGCACCGGCATCCACGTCGGCGTGGACGTGCTGATCAACCGCCTGCAGGAAAACACGCGCGGCAAGTTCATCGTCTTCGGCCTGCTGGCCGGGGCCACCTTCACCGGCATCGTCGGCACGCTGGGTGCGACCTTTGTCTGGGAGAACGGCGCGCACTATGCGGTCTTCACGCTGTTCGGCCTGAACCCGGGCGACCTGCCGGAAGGCCCCACCACGCCCGATCTCGAATGGCCGACCTGGATCGTCTATTCGGCCGTGCCGTTCGGCTCCTACCTGATGTGCTTCCGCTTTCTCCAGGTAACGGCCAGCTTCGTGCGCACCGGGGAACTGCCGCATCATGACCATGGGCACGTCGAGGGGCTGGAAGAGGAGCCGTTCACCGCTCCCGGCAACGAGGACAAGGTCTTCCGCATGGATGACGACCTGCATCCGCGCGAAACGGACGGGGAGAGCAAAAAATGAACACATTCATCATCTTCTCCCTGCTGGTCGTGCTGATGCTCACCGGCATGCCGATCTCGATTTCGCTCGGCCTGACCGTACTGAGCTTCCTGTTCTTCCTGACCCACGTGCCGATCGAGTCGGTGGCGCTGAAGCTGTTCACCGGCATCGAGAAGTTCGAGATCATGGCCATCCCGTTCTTCATCCTCGCCGGCAACTTCCTCACCCACGGGGGCGTGGCGAAGCGGATGATCCGCTTCGCCACCTCGATGGTCGGCCACTGGTATGGCGGGCTCGGCCTGGGGGGCGTGCTCGCCTGCGCGCTGTTCGCCGCAGTGTCCGGATCCAGTCCGGCGACGGTAGTGGCGATCGGCTCGATCCTGATGCCGGCCATGGTCAAGGCCGGCTTTCCGAACCGCTTTGGCGCCGGCGTCATCACCACCTCCGGGGCGCTCGGCATCCTGATTCCGCCCTCGATCGTGATGGTCATGTACTCGGTGTCGACCAACACCTCGGTGGGCGCGCTGTTCATGGCCGGCGTGATACCCGGCATCATGCTGGCGATCATGCTCGGCCTGACTACCTGGTACCGCGCCCGCAGCAACAACTACCCGCGCATGCCGAGGGCGAGCTGGGCCGAGCGGCTCAAGGCCTTGAGGGAGTCGATCTGGGGATTGCTGCTGATCTTCATCGTCATGGGCGGCATCTACACGGGCCTGTTCACGCCGACCGAGGCGGCGGCGATGAGCGCGGTATGGGCCTTCATCTGCGCGGTGTTCATCTACAAGGACCTCGGCATGAAGGATGTGCCGCGGGTGCTGCTCTCCTCGGCCAACATGAGCGCGATGCTGCTCTACATCATCACCAACGCCGTGCTGTTCTCCTTCCTCATGACCCACGAGAACATCCCGCAGGCGATGGCCGACGCGATGATCGGCACCGGGGTGGGCGTCATCGGTTTCCTGCTGATCGCCAACATCCTGCTGCTCGCCGCCGGCAACTTCATGGAGCCGTCCTCCATCGTGCTGATCCTGGCGCCGATCCTGTTCCCGATCGCCGTCAAGCTCGGCATCGACCCGGTGCATTTCGGCATCCTGATGGTCGTGAACATGGAGGTCGGCATGTGCCATCCGCCGGTGGGCCTCAACCTGTATGTCGCCTCGGGCATCACGAAGATGGGCATCACCGAGCTCACCGTCGCCACCTGGCCCTGGCTGCTCACGATGCTGGTGTTCCTGGTCATCGTCACCTATTGGCCGCCGCTGTCGCTGTGGCTGCCGCGGCAGCTCGGCATGATTGCCGGCGGATGACGGTACCGGCCCGCATGGCAAGCCCGGCTCCGGCCGGGCTTTTTTGTGGACGGACGCGCAGGGACAGATCGGGATTTTGCTGATAAAATAACGCGTTAAACACGATTTGCAATGTCGGTTTTCAACCCGTTGATTTTGGAGCTTTAGATGGCTATTGAACGTACCCTGTCGATCATCAAACCCGATGCCGTGGCAAAAAATGTGATCGGCAAGATCTATTCGCGCTTCGAGACGAATGGCCTCAAGATCGTCGCGGCGAAGATGAAGCATCTTTCGCGCGCCGACGCCGAGGGCTTCTACGCCGTGCACCGCGAGCGCCCCTTTTTCAAGGACCTGGTCGAGTTCATGATCTCCGGTCCGGTGATGATCCAGGTGCTGGAAGGCGAGGGCGCCATCGCCAAGAACCGCGACCTGATGGGCGCCACCGATCCGAAAAAGGCTGCCGCGGGAACCATCCGCGCCGACTTTGCCCAAAGTATCGACGCCAACGCAGTGCACGGCTCCGACGCCCCCGAAACCGCAGCCGTCGAGATTGCCTATTTTTTCCCGGCGATGGAAGTCTATTCGCGCTGAGCTGCATGAAGATCAACCTTCTCGATTTCGATGCCGCCGGCCTGACGGCCTGGTTCGCGGAAATGGGCGAAAAGCCGTTTCGCGCGAAGCAGGTGCTGCGCTGGGTGCATCAGTTCGGGGAGGACGATTGCGAACGCATGACCGATGTCGCCAGAAGCCTGCGCGCGCGCCTGGCCGAGCTGGCCGAAGTGCGCGCGCCGCAGGTAGTCGGCGATTCGACGGCCGCCGACGGCACGCGCAAGTGGCTGCTCGACGTCGGCAACGGCAACGCGGTCGAGACGGTGTTCATTCCCGGGGAAAATCGGGGCACGCTGTGCATTTCGACGCAGGCGGGCTGTGCGCTGGATTGCGCTTTTTGTTCCACCGGGAAGCAGGGCTTCAACCGCAACCTGACCGCGGGCGAGATCGTCGGCCAGCTCTGGTGGGCGAAGAAGGCGCTGGGCGACTTCCGCAGCGCACAGAAACCCGATGACGATGCGGAAGACGGTCGCATCATCAGCAACGTCGTTCTGATGGGCATGGGCGAGCCGCTGGCGAACTACGACAACACCGTCACCGCGCTCAGGCTCATGCTCGACGACAACGCCTATGGCCTGTCGCGCCGGCGCGTCACCGTGTCCACTTCGGGCATCGTGCCGGCCATGGACCGGCTGGGCAATGATTGCCCGGTTGCGCTGGCGATCTCGCTGCACGCGCCGAACGATGCGCTGCGCGACCGCCTGGTGCCGATCAACACCAAGTATCCGCTGGCCAAACTGATGGCAGCCTGCAAGCGCTACCTGGAGAAGTCGCCCCGCGACTTCGTCACCTTCGAGTATGTCATGCTCGAAGGCATCAACGATTCAGAGGAGCACGCGCGCGAACTGGTTCGCCTGGTGCGCGACGTCCCGTGCAAGCTCAACCTGATTCCCTTCAACCCCTTCCCGGATTCCGGGTTCCGGCGCTCGTCCGCTGCGCGCATGCGCCGCTTTGTCGAAATTCTGGTGCAGGCTCACATCATTACGACGACGCGGAAGACGCGCGGGGACGACATCGATGCCGCCTGCGGCCAACTGGCCGGCCAGGTGCAGGATCGCACGCAGCGCCGGCAAAAACGCACGATTTCCATCGCGGAGACTGCATCTTGAAACGAGCCAACCTGGTTCTGCTCGCCGCATTCGTTGCCGGTTGCGCCGGCAGTCCTTCCCGGCAGTCGGCCTCCGAACTGCCGGTATCGGAGCAAACCACGATGGGTGATGCCCAGGCCCGTGCCAAGGCGCATTCCGAACTGGGCATGGCTTACTTCCAGGCCGGCAACATGGGCGTCGCCTTGCAGGAAGCGCGCGTTGCCATTGAATCGGATCCGGGCTATGCACCGGCCTATAACCTGTTGGGCCTGGTCCACATGTCCTTGCAGGAGAATGCGCAGGCACTGTCGAACTTCGAGCGGGCCAGCCGCCTTGCTCCTGGCGACCCCGATATTGCCAACAACTACGGCTTGTTCCTCTGCCAGAACGGTCGCGAGCAGGAGGGCATCCGGGAATTCTTGACGGCCGTGAAAAACGCCCTCTACAAGACGCCAACCCGTTCCTACACCAACGCCGGCCTGTGCTCGCTGCGCCTGAAGGATGACAAGGCCGCCGAGGAGTACTTCCAGCGCGCGGCAATGGCGGATGGCAGTAATGCCCAGGCCATTTTTCACCTTGCCGACATTGCCTACCGCCGCGGCAACTATTTCAACGCCAAGAATTACATCGCTGAGGTTCATCGCCTCAACGAGCCGAATGCCGAGTCGCTCTGGCTGGCATTGCGCATCGAGAGGAAGATCGGCGACCGCCAGGCCGAAGCCGGCTTCTCTTCGCAATTGCGACGCAAGTTCGCCGGCACGCCGCAGCATCAGGCACTGATGCAGGGGAAATACGAGTGACCGGGAGCGTAAGCCTCGAAGCGCCGGCAGCGGAATCTCCGGGACCGGGCGCGCTGCTGCGCCAGGCACGTGAGGCGCGCGGCATGAGCCTGGCCGAGGCGGCTGCTTCCCTCAAGATGAGTCCGCGCCAGATCGAGGCGGTCGAAGCCGAGGACTATTCACGCCTGTCCGGCGCCACCTTCATCCGCGGCTTCATCCGCAATTACGCCAAACTGCTCAAGATCGACGCAGCCCAGGTGATTGCCGCCCTTGAAGCGAGAACGGCGCTGCCCGCCGCCGAGTTGTCCGCGCCGGCCGATTCGGGCGTGCGCATGCCGAGCGGTGCCGACCGCCAGGGCAAGGGGACGGTCGCCGCAACGCTGTTCGCCTTGACGCTGCTGGGCATCGCCGTGGCCCTGTATTTCAACGTCGTCGACCTCGGTGCGCTGCTCAAACCGTACAGCGATGTTCCGGCTGTCCTGAAGCCGTCGTCGGAGCAGACGCAGATAGTGCAGCCCCTGGCGCAGCCGCTCGCTGCTGTCGTGCCGGCGCCGCTGGCCGAGGCGCCGGCCGCTGTGCCGGCTGCGCCGCCGGCAAGCAGGCCGGGCGCGCGCCAGCTCGTCTTCAGTTTTGATGCCGACTCCTGGGTCGAAATAAGGGACGCTACCGGCCGCACCATCTTCTCGCAGATGAACCCGAAAGGCACGACGCAAGTGGTCGAGGGGCGTTCGCCCTTCCAGCTGGTGGTCGGCAATGCCAGCTACGTTCGGTTGCAATACAACGACCAGCCGGTCGATCTCGGGCCGCACACCCGGGTTGAAGTGGCGCGGCTGACGCTCGAATAATGGATATGGCTTCAGGAAACAGCAATGGGCCGCTGTCCCGTCGGCGGACGCGCACGGTGCGGGTAGGCGGAGTGTCCATCGGCGGCGCGCATCCCATCGTCGTGCAGTCGATGACCAACACCGACACCGCCGACGAGGTCGCCACCGCCATCCAGGTGGCGCAGCTCGCAAGGGCGGGCTCCGAGATTGTGCGCATCACCGTCAATACCCAGGAGGCGGCCCGCGCGGTGCCGAAGATCCGCGGGCGCCTGCTCGCCATGAATCTCGACGTGCCGCTGGTGGGCGACTTCCATTTCAACGGACACAAGCTGCTCTCCGAAAACCCGGCCTGCGCCGAGGCGCTCGACAAGCTGCGCATCAATCCCGGCAACGTCGGGCGCGGCGCCAGGCGCGACGACCAGTTCGCCCAACTGATCGAGCTGGCCTGCAAACACCGCAAGCCCGTGCGCATCGGCGTGAACTGGGGCAGCCTCGACCCGGCGCTGCTGGCGCGCGTCATGGACGAAAACGCGAAGCGCGACCAGCCCAAGGATGCCGTGCAGGTGATGCGGGAGGCGATGACCGCCTCCGCCCTGGAAAGCGCGGCCAAGGCCGAGGAACTGGGCCTGCCGGGCGATGCGATCGTGCTGTCCTGCAAGGTGAGCGGCGTGCAGGATCTCGTCGCCATCTACCGCGACCTGGCCGCTCGCTGCGACTACCCGCTGCATCTCGGACTGACCGAGGCCGGCATGGGCTCCAAGGGCATCGTCGCCTCGACTGCCGCGATGGCCGTGCTGCTGCAGGAAGGCATCGGTGACACCATCCGCGTGTCCCTGACGCCGGAACCCAATGGCGACCGCACCCGTGAAGTGATCGTGGCCCAGGAAATGCTGCAGACCATGGGCCTGCGCGCCTTCACCCCGCTGGTGGCGGCCTGCCCCGGCTGCGGGCGTACCACCAGCACGGTGTTCCAGGAACTGGCGCAGGAGATCCAGGCCCATGTGCGCGACAAAATGCCGCAATGGCGCCTGCATTACGAAGGCGTGGAGAACATGACGCTGGCCGTCATGGGCTGCGTGGTCAATGGCCCGGGCGAGAGCAAGCACGCCAGCATCGGCATCAGCCTGCCCGGTTCGGGCGAAACGCCGGTGGCGCCGGTGTATGTCGATGGGGAGAAAACCGTCACATTGAAAGGCGACAACATTGCCGCCGAGTTCAGGGCGATCGTTGACGAATACGTGGCGCGGAAATACCCGCGCCGTGCATGACCTGATTTTTCCATGACACAAACGATACAAGCCATCCGCGGGATGAACGACATCCTGCCCGACGAGGCCGAGCTGTGGGAGCGGTTCGAGGACACCGTGCGCGGCTGGCTGCGCGCCTACGGCTACCGCCCCATCCGCATGCCCGTGATCGAGCCGACGCCGCTCTTCGCTCGCGCCATCGGCGCAGTGACCGACATCGTCGAGAAGGAAATGTATTCCTTTGTCGATTCCCTCAACGGCGAGCCGCTCACGCTGCGCCCGGAAGGCACCGCCTCATGCGTGCGCGCGGCGATCCAGCACAACCTGCTCTACGGCAGCCCGCAGCGCCTGTGGTACGCCGGGCCGATGTTCCGCCATGAAAGGCCGCAGAAAGGCCGCTACCGCCAGTTCCACCAGTTCGGCATCGAGGCGCTCGGCTTTCCCGGGCCGGACATCGACGCCGAGCACATCCTCATGTGCGCGCGGCTGTGGGACGATCTCGGCCTCACCGGCATCCGCCTCGAGATCAACTCGCTCGGATCGGGCGCCGAACGCGGCCGCCACCGTGCCGAACTGATCGCCTACCTTGAGGGGCACGGCGACGCGCTCGACACCGATGCCCGGCGCCGCCTGCACAGCAACCCGCTGCGCATCCTCGACAGCAAGAGCCCGGCCATGCAGGGGATCATCGAGGGCGCGCCGCGCCTCATGGATTTTCTCGGCGACGAATCGCTCGACCACTTCGGCGGCGTGCAGGCGCTCCTCAAGGACGCCGGCATCCCGTACCGCATCAATCCGCGCCTGGTGCGCGGGCTGGACTACTACAACCTCACCGTGTTCGAGTGGATCACCGACAAGCTCGGCGCGCAGGGCACGGTCTGCGCCGGCGGGCGCTACGACGGTCTGGTCGAGCAGCTCGGCGGCAAGCCCGCGCCGGCCTGCGGCTTCGCCATGGGCATCGAGCGCCTGGTTGCACTGCTGCACGAGGAGCACGGCGAGGAAGCGGCGCAGGCGGCGCGCATGGCGCCCGACGTCTATCTCGTACACCAGGGCGCCGAGGCGCAGGGCCCGGCCTTCCGCACCGCCGAGCAGTTGCGCGATGCCGGCTTCGACGTGCTGCTCCACTGCGGCGGCGGCAGCTTCAAGTCGCAGATGAAGCGCGCCGATGCTTCCGGCGCATTGGCGGCGATCATCATCGGCGACGACGAGGCGCGGGCGGGCGAGGCGACGGTCAAGCCTCTGCGCGAGGCAAGCGAACAGAAGCGCGTGGCGCTCGAACAACTTGCCGATGAAATCGGCTATCTGCTTTTTGGGGAAGAAGACAATGGCGGCGTTTGATCTGGAAGAACAGGAACAAATATCGGAACTGAAGACCTGGTGGCGCATGTACGGCACCCGCGTCCTGGCGGCGTTGCTGATCGTGCTCGTCTCGCTGTCCGGCTGGCAGTTCTGGCGCTGGTATCAGCGCGACCAGGCGGGGCAGGCGGGTGCCATCTACGCCGCTGTGCAGAAAGCTGCCGCCGAGCGCGACGCAAAGAAGGCGCGTGAAGCCGCCGGCGAACTCACCGAGAAGTTTCCCGGCACTGCCTACGCCGCCATGGCCGCCCTGACTTCGGCGCGGCTGCAGTTTGACACGGGCGATCTCAAGACGGCCAAGGCGCAATTGCAATGGGTCGCCGACAAGGCGCGCGATGCCGAGATGCGCGACCTGGCCCGCCTGCGCCTGGCGCATGTACTGTTCGATGAAAAGGCCGCCGACGAGGCACTCAAGCTGCTCGGCGGCGAGCCGGTTGCCGCTTTTGCGCCGCGCTTTGCCGAACTCCGGGGCGACATCCTCGCCACCCAGGGCAAGAAGGCCGAAGCCAGGGCTGCCTACCAGGCCGCGCTCGACAAGCTGGATAGCGCGCAGAAGGCGGCGGGTGCCCAGGCCGGGCGCGAGACCGGCTATCGCGGCCTGCTGCAAATCAAGGCGGACGCCCTCGGAGACAAATGATGCGCACCGCTCTTGCCGGAACCGTTCTCGTGGCAGCCCTCTCCGGCTGTTCGACGATGGAAAAGATCAACCCGGTGAACTGGTTCTCCAGCGCTCCGAAGATCAAGCCCGCCGAACTCGATGCCATCAAGCCGAGCGCCGAGTTGCGTATCCAGTGGCAGGCGAGCGTGGGCAGCTCTGGAAATTATGTGCTGACGCCGGTGGTCGTCGGTACCAGCGTCTATGCGGCTGCGCAGGACGGCACGCTGGCACGCTACGACAATGGCACCCAGGCATGGCGCGTCAGCGCCGGCCAGCAGATCTCCGGCGGCGTCGGCAGCGACGGCAGCCTGGTTGTGGTCGGCACCCCGAAGGGCGAAGTGCTGGCCTTCGATGCGCAGGGCAGGGAAAAATGGAAAGCGCGCGTCAGCTCGGAAGTGCTCGCCGCTCCGGCGGTGGCCGAGGGGCTGGTGATCGTGCGGAGCGGCGACAACCGCATCTTCGGCCTCGATGCTGCGGATGGCAAGCGGCGCTGGGTATACCAGCGCAGCACGCCGGCGCTCAGCCTGCGCACCAATGCCGGCGTCGTCATCGCCGGCAAGGCGCTGCTTGCCGGCTTTCCCGGCGGCAAGCTGGTCGCCATCGCCATGAACAACGGCGCTGCCACCTGGGAGGCGACGGTGGCGCTGCCGAAGGGCGCAACCGAGCTGGAGCGGGTGGCCGACGTCACCAGCTCGCCGGTGGTCTCCGGGCGCGAAGTGTGCGCCGCCGCCTACCAGGGGCGCGTGGCCTGCTTCGACCTGGCCTCGGGCAATCACCTTTGGTCGCGCGACATGTCCTCGGTCTCCGGCCTGGATGTCGATGCCCGCCATGTTTACGTGACTGACGACAAGGGCGCGGTGCATGCCGTGGACCGCAGCAACGGTGCCAGCCTGTGGAAGCAGGACAAGCTCTTCATGCGTCAGGTGAGCCGTCCCATTGCCCTTGGCAGCCATGTCGCCGTCGGCGACTACCAGGGCGTCGTGCACCTGCTCGGTCGCGACGACGGTTCCTTCGCGGCACGCTTCAGCACGGATGGCGGCGCCATCGCCGCCGAACCGCAGCGCCTCGAGCGGGGCTTTCTCGTGCAGACGCGCAACGGCGGGCTGTATGCGCTGACGGCGAACTAGGCGTGATGGCGTACAGCCATTCGGTCGACTTCTTCGATACCCGGTTTCAGCGCCAGGTCAGGGAGCGCGAGTTCGCTCTCAATGGGTCGATGAGCCCACAGGCAATGCAAACGGAATGAAACCTACACTGGTTATTGTCGGCCGGCCCAACGTCGGAAAATCCACCCTGTTCAACCGCCTGACCAAGTCGCGCGACGCACTGGTGGCGGACATGCCGGGGCTGACGCGCGACCGCCACTATGGCCACGGCCGCCAGGGCAGCCGGCCTTATCTCGTCGTCGATACGGGCGGCTTCGAGCCTGCGGCCAGGGACGGCATCATGCATGAGATGGCGCAGCAGGCCGAGGCGGCCATCGCCGAGGCCGACATGCTGCTGTTCGTCGTGGACGGCCGCGCCGGCCTGACCGCTCAGGACAGGGCCATTGCCGAGCGGCTGCGCCGCAGCGGCCGGCCGCTCCTGCTGGTGGTGAACAAGGCCGAGGGCATGGACCGCGACATGGTTGCGGCGGAATTCCACGAGCTGGGCTGCGGCCAGCCACTGGTCATTTCCGCCGCCCACGGCGAAGGTGTGCGCGACCTGGTCGATGAGGCGCTGGCGCCGTTTCCGGAGGCGCAAGACGAGCCGAGAGAGGATGAAGGCCCGCGCATCGCCGTGGTGGGCCGGCCCAACGTCGGCAAGTCGACCCTCATCAACACGCTGCTGGGCGAGGAGCGCGTCATCGCCTTCGACCAGCCGGGCACGACGCGCGACGCCATCGCCGTGCCCTTCGAGCGCCACGGCAGGAAATACACCCTGATCGATACCGCCGGCCTGCGCCGCAAGGGCAAGGTGTTCGAGGCGGTGGAGAAATTTTCCGTCATCAAGACGCTGCAGTCCATCGAGGAGGCCAACGTCGTGGTGCTGGTGGTTGATGCCAGCCAGGACATTTCCGACCAGGATGCGCACATCGCCGGTTTCTGCGTCGAGGCCGGGCGGGCCATGGTGATCGCGGTGAACAAGTGGGATTGTGTGGACGACTACCGGCGCGAGCGCCTCAAGATGGACATGGCGCGCAAGCTGAATTTCCTCGGTTTCGCCAACGCGCATTTCATCTCGGCGCTGAAGGGCGAGGGCATCAATCCCATGATGAAGTCGGTGGATGCCGCCTATGCCGCGTCGATGATCAAGATGCCGACGCCGAAGCTTACGCGCCTGCTGATGGCGGCGATCGAGAAGCAGGCGCCGCCGCGCCACGGCATTTTCCGGCCCAAGCCCAGGTTCGCCCACCAGGGCGGCAACAACCCGCCCATCATCGTCATTCACGGCAATGCCCTGAACCACGTCTCGGATTCCTACAAGCGCTACCTGGAGCGTACCTTCATGGAAGCCTTCAAGCTGAAGGGCACCCCGCTCAGGGTCGAATTCAGGACGACGCGGAACCCTTACGCCGACAGGAAGTCATAGAGCGGACATTCATTGCTTTATGCCTGTTTTCTACCGGGGCAGGTGGCGCTGGCCCGTAAATTCCAGTAAAGTGTCGTCGCAACAATAAATTAGAGGTGCCACCATGAGCAACAAAGGGCAATTGTTACAAGACCCATTCCTCAACACGCTGCGCCGGGAGCACATTCCGGTCTCCATCTACCTGGTGAACGGCATCAAGTTGCAGGGGCAGGTCGAGTCGTTTGACCAGTACGTCGTGCTGCTGAAGAATACCGTCACCCAGATGGTGTACAAGCACGCCATTTCCACAGTCGTTCCGGCGCGGCCGGTCAATATCCCGCACGAGCACAGCGAGGGTTGATGGATGCAGTCCCCGGCAGGCCAGCCGCCTGCCGATCTTGATGTTCGAACGTCCCGCCCAAGGCGAGCGAGCCGTCCTCGTGCAACTTGACTTCGGCCAGGGCGATTTCGCCGAGCGGCTGGAGGAGTTGAAGCTGCTCGTCGCCTCGGCCGGGGCCGCCACCGTTGCAATCGTGCAGGGTCGGCGCGACCGTCCCGATTCGGCGTTCTATGCCGGCAAGGGCAAGGTGGCCGAAGTGGCGGAGGCCATCCGTGGGGCCGGCGCCGACATCGCCGTTTTCAATCACGAGCTTTCCGCCGCCCAGCAGCGCAACCTTGAGAAGGAACTGGACTGCCGCGTCATCGACCGTTCCAGCCTGATCCTCGATATCTTCGCCCAGCGCGCCAAGAGCCATGAGGGCAAGCTGCAGGTCGAGTTGGCGCAACTGCAGCATCTGGCGACGCGCCTGGTGCGCGGCTGGACGCACCTCGAGCGGCAGAAGGGCGGCATCGGCCTGCGCGGCCCGGGCGAGACCCAGCTGGAAACCGACCGGCGCCTCCTCGGCAAACGCGTCAAGGTGCTGAAAGACCGTCTGGAGCAGATCGGGCGCCAGCGCGCCGTGCGCCGCCGCGCCCGCACGCGGCGCGAGATGCTGGCGGTGTCGCTGGCGGGTTACACCAACGCCGGCAAGTCCACGCTGTTCAACGCGCTGACCAAGGCCGGGGCCTATGCCGCCGACCAGCTTTTCGCCACGCTGGATACCACCTCGCGCCGGCTCTATCTCGAGGACGCCGGTCAGATCATCCTGTCCGACACGGTCGGCTTCATCCGCGACCTGCCTCACTCGCTGGTGGCAGCCTTCCACGCCACGCTGGAGGAAACGGCAGCGGCCGACATCCTGCTGCATGTGGTGGATTCGGCCAGCCCCGACCGCGATGCGCAGATCGAGGCGGTGAACGGCGTGCTGGAGGAAATCGGCGCCGGCGCCGTGCCGCAGATACTGGTGTGGAACAAGATCGATGCCACGGGCGCCGCCCCGGGAGTCGAACGGGACGCCTATGGTAGAATCATCCGCGTCCGTCTCAGCGCCAGAACCGGCGCGGGGATCGACCTGCTGCGGCAGGCCCTGGCCGAGGCGGCGCGGGACCGTGCCAGGCCCCTTGCCCCGGCGGCCGATGCCGCCTAAGTCTTTTTTTCTCGATTTTTATCCGATGATTACTGGCATTCTCATGTCGCTCAACGACCCCCAGTGGGGCAATAACAAGGGATCGAACCAGGGCCCGCCCGATCTCGAGGACCTGTGGCGCGATTTCAACCGCCGGCTTTCCGGCCTGTTCGGCAAGAAGGGCGGCGGCGGGAATGGCGGCAACGGCAGCCCGCGCCCGCCCATGAACGCCAAGCTCTTC
>PNJM01000003.1 GCA_013821865.1 Rhodocyclaceae bacterium | reverse complement strand
GGCACGGCCGGCACGCTGGCCGCCTGGCTGATGTTTCCGCTGCTGCGGCCGCATTTCTCCGAGGCGGGTTTCCTGATCTTTCTCGCCGTCGCCTTCATAGTTGGAATCTTCGCCGCCGGGCGCACCGGCCGCGACCTCGGCGTGGCCGACCACGGCTCGATAGTGTGGGACGAGATCGTGCCGTTCTGGCTCGTGCTTTTCATGACGCCGGCCGGCTTCCTGTGGCAGCTTGCGGCCTTCTTCTGGTTCCGCTTCTTCGACGTGATCAAGCCGCAGCCGGCACGCTGGATCGACGCTCATGTGAAAAACGGGTTCGGCGTCATGCTCGACGATGTGGTGGCGGCCTTCTTTACCCTGCTCGTGCTGGCCCTGTTCAAGGTCGCTTTCTGATGGACAAGGAACTGGAGCAGCTTTCGGTGCAGGTCGGCCAGGCCCTGCTTGAACGTCAGTTAATGCTCGCTTGCGCCGAGTCCTGTACAGGCGGCTGGGTTTCTGAAGTGGTCACGGCAACATCCGGAAGCTCGCAGTGGTTCGAGCGCGGCTTCATCACTTATTCCAGCGCCGCGAAGCAGGAACAGCTGGGCGTCACCGCCGACACGCTGCGACAGCATGGGGCGGTCAGCGAGGAGACCGTGCGCGAGATGGCGGCCGGCGCCCTCAGGCGCAGCCACGCCCAGGCCGCGCTGGCCATTTCGGGCGTGGCGGGGCCGACAGGTGGCTCACCGGATAAGCCTGTGGGTACCGTATGCTTCGCCTGGGCCTTGCGGGGCGGGGTGGCAGTCTCCCAGACGCTGCACTTTTCCGGCGACCGGGAAACGGTGCGGCGACTGTCAGTCCTCCATGCCTTGCGCGGCCTGCTCCGGCTATTCGATATAAGCGAGCGCTAACATCGTTTTAACGCATTGATTTTAATTTTGTTAAATGTGGCCTGCGGCCGGTGCGCAATGCGCGCCGGCTCGGCAAATACTGTGCCATAATTCAACCGAAACTCTCTGAGGAAGCGAACATGGAAGACAACAAAAGCAAGGCACTCTCGGCCGCGCTGGCCCAGATCGAGAAGCAGTTCGGCAAGGGTTCGATCATGCGCCTGGGCGATCGCGGCGTGGAGGACGTGCAGGTCGTTTCGACCGGCTCGCTGGGACTGGACATCGCCCTGGGCATCGGCGGGCTGCCGCGCGGACGCGTGGTCGAGATCTACGGTCCGGAGTCCTCTGGCAAGACCACCCTCACCCTGCAGGTCATCGCCGAAGTCCAGAAGCTGGGCGGCGCGGCGGCCTTCATTGACGCCGAGCACGCGCTCGACCCGCAGTACGCCCAGAAGCTCGGGGTGGACGTCGGCCAGCTGCTCATCTCCCAGCCGGACACAGGGGAACAGGCCCTGGAAATCGCCGACATGCTGGTGCGCTCCGGCGGCGTGGACGTCGTCGTCATCGACTCGGTGGCGGCGCTCACGCCGAAAGCCGAGATCGAGGGCGAGATGGGCGAGCCGCAGATGGGCCTGCAGGCCCGCCTGATGTCGCAGGCGCTGCGCAAGCTCACCGCCAACATCAAGCGCACCAACACCCTGGTCATCTTCATCAACCAGATCCGCATGAAGATCGGCGTGATGTTCGGCAACCCCGAAACCACCACCGGCGGCAACGCACTCAAGTTTTATGCCTCGGTGCGCCTGGACATCCGCCGCACCGGCAGCATCAAGCGCGGCGAGGAAGTGGTCGGCTCCGAAACCCGGGTCAAGGTAGTCAAGAACAAGGTGGCGCCGCCCTTCCGCCAGGCCGAATTCGACATCCTCTACGGCGAAGGCATCTCGCGCGAAGGCGAGATCATCGAGCTGGGCGTCAATCACAAGCTCATTGAGAAATCAGGCGCCTGGTATGCCTACAATGGCGAGAAGATCGGCCAGGGCAAGGACAACACCCGGGAGTACCTCAAGGAACATCCCGAGATGGCACGCGAAATCGAGAACAGGATCCGCGCCGCGGTCGGCGTGGTCGAGCAGCAGGCCGCCGCTGCCGAGGCGTGACGCAGAGCCTGCGCGACAGGGCGCTGCGCGCCCTTGCCCGGCGCGAGCATACGCGCGCCGAGCTCGCGCAGAAGCTCTCGCCGCACGGCTCCGCAGAGGAAATTTCCGCCTTGCTCGACCAACTGCAACAGTCCAACCTGCTCTCTGATGCCCGCTACGCCGAAGGCTTCGTCGCCGCGCGCGCGGCGCGCGCAGGCAACGCCAAGCTGCGCTACAGCCTGCGCGCCAAGGGCGTGGCCGAGGAGCTGATCGAATCCGCGCTCCTGGATAGCCAGAAGAACGAGGCCGGCCGGGCGCGCGAACTCTGGCAGCGCAAGTTCGGCACCCCGCCGCAGGACCGCAACGAATACGCGCGGCAGGCCCGCTTCCTGCAGGCGCGCGGCTTCCCCCTCGACGTCATCCGCCGCGTCTTGAAGGACGTCGGGGAATGAGCCTGCTTGCCGTCAACGGCCTGCGCAAGCGCTACAAGTCGCGCACCGTCGTCAAGGATGTCACTTTCGACGTGAAGAGCGGCGAGGTGGTCGGCCTGCTCGGTCCCAACGGCGCCGGCAAGACCACCTGCTTCTACATGATCGTCGGCCTGGTGGCGGCCGACGGCGGCGAGATTCGCATCGACGAGGCCGCGCTTACCCACATGCCGATCCACCGCCGCGCGAAACTCGGGCTGTCGTACCTGCCGCAGGAAACCTCCGTGTTCCGCAAGCTCAATGTCGCCGAAAATATCCGCGCCGTGCTCGAGCTGCAGGATCTTGCCGAAGATCAAATCAAGGCGCGCCTGGACGAACTGCTGGCCGAACTGCACATCAGCCATTTGCGCGAGAATCCGGCCATCTCGCTTTCCGGCGGCGAGCGGCGCCGCGTCGAGATCGCCCGCGCACTGGCCACCAGCCCGCGCTTCATCCTCCTCGACGAGCCCTTCGCCGGCGTCGATCCGATCGCCGTGCTCGACATCCAGAAAATCATCCGTTTCCTCAAGGAGCGCGGCATCGGCGTCCTCATCACGGACCACAACGTGCGCGAGACGCTGGGCATCTGCGATCACGCCTACATCATCAATGAGGGCGAGGTGCTGGCAGCCGGCAAGCCCGAGGAAATTGTCTATAATGAAAGCGTGCGGAAAGTCTATCTTGGCGAGCATTTCCGCCTATAGAAAACTGCCCATGCCGACTTTCCGTGTCGGTCGATGAAACAAACTCTCCAGCTCAAGCTCTCTCAGCATCTCGCACTGACGCCGCAGTTGCAGCAGTCGATCCGCCTGCTGCAACTGTCTACGCTCGAGCTGAACCAGGAGATCGAGAACTTCCTGCAGGAGAATCCGCTGCTCGAGCGCGAGGACGAGCCGGTGCCCGAAGCCCCGGTCTACGCCGCCTCGGGCGACGCCCTGCAAGCGCCCACCGAATCCCTCGATGGCGCCGAGCCGGGGCCGAACTTCGGCGACAGCAGTCCGACCGACTGGTTGAGCGAAACCAGCGGCTCCGCCGCGCAGCCGCGCGACGACAACGACGAGCCTTCCTACGCCGAGATCCAGGCCGCGACCATTTCGCTGCGCGATCATCTCGGCACGCAACTGGCGATGACGCCGCTCTCCGAGCGCGACCGCAGCCTGGTGCGCTTCCTCATCGAGGCGCTCGACGACGACGGCTATCTGGCGCAAAGCCTGGAAGAACTGGCCGAGATGCTGCCGCCCGAACTGGAGGTGGATATCGACGACCTGCAGATCGCGCTGAAGCATCTGCAGAATTTCGATCCGCCCGGCATCGGCGCAAGGAATGCCGCGGAGTGTCTCTCGCTGCAACTGATCAACCTGCCGGCGACCAAAACGCGCGACCTGGCGCTGAAGATCGCGCGCAGCCACCTCGACCAGCTCGCCGCGCGCGACTACGTGCGCCTGCGCAAGGCGGTGGCCTGCAGCGAGGACGAACTGCGCGGGGCCCATGCCCTGATCTGCTCGCTCAACCCGCGCCCGGGCGCGCAGTTCTCCCCGGACAATGCGCGCTACATCATTCCCGACGTGATCGTGCGCAAGGCGCGCGGACAGTGGGCCGCCTCGCTCAACCCCGACGCCATGCCGCGGCTGAGAATCAACCGCCTCTACGCCGACATCCTGCAAGGCCAGCGCGGCAGCGGATTGTCGAGCCAGCTGCAGGAGGCGAAGTGGCTGATCAAGAACGTGCAGCAGCGCTTCGAAACCATACAGCGCGTATCGCAGGCCATCGTCGACCGCCAGCGCCAGTTCTTCGAGCACGGCGAAGTGGCCATGCGACCGCTCACCCTGCGCGAGATCGCCGACCAGCTCGGCCTGCACGAATCGACCATCTCGCGCGTGACGACGCAGAAGTACATGGCCACGCCGCGCGGCATTTACGAGCTGAAGTACTTCTTCGGCAGCCACGTGGCGACCGAGGCCGGCGGGGCCGCCTCGTCCACCGCCATCCGCGCCCTCATCAAGCAGCTGGTCGGCGCCGAGGACGCCAAGAAGCCGCTGTCGGACGCCAAGATCGCCGAAATCCTCGGCCAGCAGGGCATCGTCGTGGCCCGGCGCACCATCGCCAAGTACCGGGAAGCGCTCAACATTCCGCCTGTCAACCTGAGGAAGTCCATTTAAGTGCGCGGTTTCCGGGCCGTTAAACAACCGACACGGCAGATTCACCCAAGGGCTGCAGGCGGGCCGCCGCCGAAGCCTCAACTCGCAAAGGAGCAATCATGAACCTGAACATCACCGGTCATCACCTCGAAGTCACGCCTGCCATTCACGACTATGTCGCGAGCAAGCTCGACCGTGTCATCCGGCACTTCGACCACGTCACCGGGGTGCATGTGATTCTCTCGGTGGAGAAGCTCAGGCAGAAGGCCGAGATTACGGTGCATGTGCGCGGCAAGGACATCTTCGTCGAAGCACTGGACGAGAGTCTCTACGCCGCCATCGACGCCCTGGCGGACAAGCTCGACCGGCAGGTGCTCAAGCACAAGGAGAAGAAGGCCGGGCACTCCCATGAATCCCTCAAGCACCAGGCCGTGGAATGATCGGGCTTTTGTCGGTATAATCCGCCGCCTATCCGAGCAAGGCCACCTATTGCTTTCGCCGCCCAGCCCTTTCCAGCATGACCCTCATTGCCAAACTCCTGCCGCTGTCGAACGTCCTCGTCGGCCTCGAGGCCAGCAGCAAGAAGCGCGTCTTCGAGCAGGCCGGGATCATGTTCGAGAACAACCAGGGCATCGGCCGCAGCACCGTCTTCGACAGCCTGTTCGCGCGCGAGAAGCTCGGCTCGACCGGACTGGGCCAGGGCGTAGCCATCCCTCATGGACGCATCAAGGGGCTGAAGGAGGCGGTGGGCGGCTTCCTGCGCCTGTCCGCACCGGTGCAATTCGACGCGCCGGACGGCAAGCCGGTCAGCCTGCTCTTCGTGCTGCTGGTCCCCGAGCAGGCCACCGAACACCACCTGCAGATTCTCTCGGAACTGGCGCAGATGTTCAGCGACAAGGCCTTCCGCGAGCAGCTCGCCGCGGCGCCTGACGCCGCGGCGCTCCACGCCCTCCTCGGCAACTGGCAGCCCCATGCGGCAGGCGAGCGTAGCCCAACTGTTTGAGTACCACAGGGAGCGGCTGCGCCTCACCTGGGTAAGCGGCAACCGCGAGGTGCCGATCGTCGTCAATCACCTGCACGCCTCGCCGGCCGACCTCGTCGGCCACCTCAACCTGATCCACCCCGACCGCATGCAGATCATCGGCACCCCGGAAATCAACTGGGCGGCGAAGCAGCATGTCATGCGCGTCTCGCGCCACATCACGGAGATCATTGCCGCCAGACCGCCCGCCATCATCGTGGCCGACGGCTGCGAAATTCCGCAGGTCGTGCACGATGCCTGCGAACAGGGCGACACCGCGCTCTTCTCGACGCCGCAGTCGGCCGCCGGCGTCATCGACCTGCTGCGCATCTGGCTCTCGCGCCAGCTGGCCGAAACTTTCGAGACGCACGGCGTGATGATGGACGTGCTCGGCATGGGTGTGCTCATCACCGGCGAGTCCGGCGTGGGCAAGAGCGAGCTGGCGCTTGAGCTGATCTCGCGCGGCCACGGCTTCGTGGCGGACGACATCGTGGAAATCTCCCGCGTCGCCCCGCAAACGCTGGAAGCCCGCTGCCCGCCCATGCTGAGGGACTTCCTCGAGGTGCGCGGCCTCGGCATCCTCAACATCCGCACCGTGTTCGGCGAGACGGCCTGTCGGCGCAAGATGAAGCTCAAGCTCATCGTCCGCCTCAAGCGGCCGCAGAAAGGTGCGGTGGAAATCGACCGCCTGCCCCTCGGCGCGGAAACCGAGGAGATCCTCGGCGTGCCGGTGCGCACCGTCACCATCCCGGTGGCCGCCGGCCGCAACCTGGCGGTGCTGCTCGAGGCCGCGGTGCGCTCGACCATCCTGCTCCTGCGCGGCATAGACAGCACGCAGGAGTTCGTCGAGCGGCAGAAGCACGCGCTCGGCAACGGCGACGACCCCGCCGTCAACTAAGCGTTCCTTCGATCGTTTTTCCCTTGCGGCCCGTCCCACAGGGATTTCCTGCGGTCGTCGCCGCGCCCTTTCACGTCATGGAGAATACGATGAAAAAACTGATTCTGGCCGCTGCCGTTTCCCTGCTGACCACCCATTTCGCACTGGCGCAGACCGCCGCTCCGGCCGCCGCCGACAAGAAACCCGCCGCTGAAAAGAAAGTCGCGGCTCCGGCCGAGAAAAAGGCCGAAGAGAAGAAAGCGCCTTCCGAGAAGCAGCGCAAGCAGCAGGAAAGAATGAAGGCCTGCAACAAGGAAGCCGGCGACAAGAAACTCAAGGGCGACGAGCGCAAGAAGTTCATGAGCGACTGCCTCAAGGGCTGACCCGAAAGCTTCCGTCAGCCGCGCGGCTGACGCGAAATGCCCCTGTCCGCGGCGGGACGCCAATGCCCGCCGGTTGTACAGGGGCATTTTTTTTGCCACAATCATCCACTTCGCATTGCTTCGACTCTCGGAGGCAGCCCCCATGCGCGCCCGCCTGCTGATCATGTGCCTCTCGATGGCGTGCGCCACCCATCCGGCTTTCGCCTTCAGGTTCTCCGAAGAGGAGGACAAGTCCAGGGCCGAGGATGCCGCCAAGGCCAACCGCATCGGCCAGCTCGTCTCGGTGCCGTGCAGGCAGCAGCTCAAGGGGCAGAAGATCATGGTGGTGATCGCAGAGCACACCAGCAACGGCTTCAACACCACGCAGAGCCGCTACGGCCCGCACTTCCAGGCCATCAATCACCGCCTGCGCGCCCTCGGCCTGAAGACCTACACCCAGGACGAGATCCGGCGGCAGATCGCCCAGGCCGAGATCGAGGCCCATTTCCGCAACGACCCTGACGCCGCCATCAACGCCTCGAAGAAGCTCGGCGCCAACTTCGTGCTGCGCGGCCTCATCGCCACCCAGACCGGCATCAACCCGGTGCTGAAGATCAACGAGGTGGCGATCAACATGGGCTTCACCCTCGTCGCGGCGAGCGGAAAGACCCTCTCCAGCGTCGCCGCCCGCGCCGATTCCTACTCGGGCACCGACACGCTCGGCATGGCGCTCACCCTGGTGAATGAACAGGCCGACGAGGTCGTCGCCCAGCTCTATAACGATTACTGCCGCGCCGGCATCGCCGGCAAGGGCAAATAGGCTCAACCGGGAGATCCAACATGAACAACACGACACTCCGCTTGCTCTGCGTCGCATTTCTGGCCGCCGCCGCCACCGCATCCGCCCAGCCCACCTTCGACAGCCCCTCACCCACGCAAGGCTCGGACACCTCGAAAAAAGCCAACGAGATGGCCGACAAGGGCATGTACAAGCCCGTCGAGTACGCCAATGCCGGCAAGCCCGGACCGGCCCTGATCGTCATCCCCGGCGAGGTCAAGAGCAACAACGCCAATTTCGCGCAGAAATTCGGCCCCAACAACATCGCCGACTTCGCCGAGCTGGAACTCTCCAAGGCCAACTTCAAGGTGCTGGAGCGGGCCAATCTCGGGCCGCTGCTGCAGGAGTTCCAGCTTGCCTACAACCTGGGCGATCCGCAGGCGGCGCGCAAATACCTGCAGAAAGGCAAGCTGAAAACGACCAAGTGGGTGGTCAAGTTCGACATCCTCAAGGCGGAACAGGTGGCGCAGGCGCAGTCGGGCTTCGACGGCCGGCCGGTCGGCGCCCTGCTCGGCATCTTCGGCGGCGGCCTTGGCGGCGCGGCGGCCGATGTCGCGGTGAGTTCGGTCAAGACCGGCGAGTCGACCGGCGTCTGGATCATCGGCATGCGCTGGAAGATCATCGATGCCAACACCACCGAGCAGGTGGCCCAGGGCTATACCGAGGAAAAAATGGAACTGGGAGCCAAGGCCACCTCGGTGATGGACTTCTCCGGCGGAGAGCAAGGCGGCCTGACGCTGGACGGCATGGTGCAGCGGCTGGTGCAGAAGAACGTCTGGGAAATCGACTCGAAGCACAAGTGACGGCGGAACGCCGTCATCCCCGCCAAACAGGGAGGCGGAATGACTGAACTCAAGAAGCTCGGCAAGTACGAAATCCGGCGCGAACTCGGCCAGGGCGCGATGGGCATCGTGTATGAAGGCTTCGACCCGATGATCGGCCGCCGCGTCGCCCTGAAGACCGTGCGCCGCGATCAGCTCGACCGCGCCGAAGTCGAAGAGATACTCGCCCGTTTCAAGCGCGAAGCGCAGGCCGCGGGCCGCCTCAATCATCCCAACGTCGTCGCCATCTACGAATACGGGGAAGATGAAGGAACGGCCTTCATCGCCATGGAATTCATCGAAGGCCGCGAACTGAAGGACCGGCTCGATGCCAGCGAGCGCTTTCCCATGTCCGAGATCGTCCGCATCATGGCGCAACTGCTCGATGCGCTCGACTACTCGCACAAGAGCGGCGTCGTGCATCGCGACATCAAGCCGTCCAACATCATCCTGCTCAAGGACGGCACGGTGAAAGTGGCCGATTTCGGCATCGCCCGCGTCGAATCCTCCACGCTGACCCAGGCCGGCTCGGTGCTTGGCACCCCCTCCTACATGTCGCCCGAGCAGTTCATGGGGCAGACCGTGGATGGCCGCTCCGATCTCTTCTCGGCCGGTGTCATCCTCTACCAGTTCCTCACCGGCGAGAAGCCGTTCACCGGCGCGCTCACCACCATCATGCACAAGGTGCTGAAGGAAGAGCCGGCGGCGCCGAGCGAGCTGAACGTGCAGGTGCCGCGCCCCTTCGACGCGCTGATCCGAAAAGCCCTGGCCAAGCGCCCGGACGAACGCTTCCAGAGCGGGCGCGAGTTCGCCGAGGCGATCAAGGCCGCCGCGGCCGGCCAGCCCATGGCCGACAGCGGAGCGACACTCGTCGGCACCGCTAACGAGGCAACCCTGGTGATGGCGGCAGACAAGACGGTGGCGATACCGAAGGCTGCGCCTGCTCAGGTGCAGCCGGCGCCGGCGGCTGCGGCGACACCGGCACAACCGAAAAAGCAGTCGCAGGGACTGGCGCTCGCCATCGTCGGCGGCATAGCCGCGATCGGCCTCGGCGCGGCCGCCTGGGTATTCATGGGCAAGAGCGGCGCACCGCAGCCGGAAATTCCAGCCACCCCGCAGACGGCGGCTCCTGCCGCCATCAGCGCCGCACCTGCGGTTGACCAGGGCACGATGGCCATCAGCGCTCTCGGCCTCGCCGATCCTTCCGATCCGCGCTACCAGCAGGACAAGGGACTGCTCAACGCCGACTTGCGCGAAGACGCCAGGCGACAGCTGGTCGAGAAGGCCGTCACGCTCTATATCGAACAAGGTTCGCTGACGAAAAACTATGGCGTAGTGCGCGAGAAACTGCTGGCCAAAAGCGGCGACTTCATCCAGGCCGTGCTGGAAGAGCGGCAGCCGCAGCTGGGCAAGGACGGCCTGATGTCGCTGACGACCCGCGCCACGGTGCGCGTGCGGGATGTGCAGAAATCGCTCAACCAGATGTCCGCCGACGAGCGCATCGAATTCATCCGCAACAACGGCGACCCGAAAATCTCGGTCGCCATCGCCACCAAGAGCGCCGAGGCCGATCCGGCCGCGCCGGGGCAGCGTTCGCCCGTGGCCGAGAACCTGCTCAAGGAACGCATCCAGTCCTTCGGCTTCCGCATCTGGAACGACGAGCAAAAGAACGCGAAGCAAATCGCCGATTTCGCCATAACGGGCGAGGCCAGGTTCAAGAAACTCTCCGCCAAGCTCGCCGCCTCCGGCATCACGGTCGAGAAATTCGTCCTCACGTCATGGACCGTGAAGGCCACCGACAAGAAGAGCGGCGAGGAGATCTACTACAACACCAGGATTCCGGAGAAGACGAGCTGGGCCACCGAGGACGAGGCGCTGCGGGACGTGGGCAAGCTGATCGGCGAGGAGTTCTCCAAGGGCTTCTTCCTCTCCCACTTCCATTTCGTCGGCCAGAAGGTTCGCCTGAAGCTGCAAGACCTGCCGGACAAGGACACTGCGCAGCAGATTCTGCGCGAACTGAACGGCCTGCGCGCCGTGCTCGCCGTGAATCTCGCCTCCGCTAGCGCCAACGAGGCGGTGTTCGACACCGAACTCTCCGGCGGCATGGCCAATACCGCCGACCTCGTCCAGGCCGGCGTGCTCAAGCCGCTCAACCACAAGCTGGGCAAGCAATGCTTCAACATCGGCGGCGCCACCGCCAGCGAGGTCGTCGTCACGCTGGAGGCCGGCTGCAACGATGCCGCTGTTCTCTCCCGCCTCGACAGCCTGCCGCCGGCGGCGTTGATCGAAGCGCCGCAAACGCGGCGCGAGGCAGTGGTGAAGAACCCGGAAACGCTGAAGAAACTCAGCATCTGAAAAAAGGCCCCGTTACGGGGCCTTTGCATTTCTACTGGTAGATGTGATCCCGCGTAAAGGGATACGGCAGGCTGCCGTCCGCCAGCGGCTTGCCGGCGAGGATCTGGAACAGCGACATCCAGCCGCGCGAGAAAGCGTGTGCGGAGCCGGCCATGTAGATGCGCCAGATGCGAAACTTCTTCTCGCCGATGATCCGGCGCGCCTCGTCGGTATTGGCTTCCAGCCGGTCCACCCAGTGCCACAGCGTCCTTGCGTAGTGCGGTCGCAGCGATTCGGCATCCACGCATTCCAGGCCCTGGCGCGACAGCTCGGCGATCACCGTCGTGACGTGAGACAGCTCGCCGCCGGGAAAAACATAATCCTCGATGAACTGCGAGATGCCCGAGCGCAGCCCGGAAGTATCGAGCCCGGCGGAAGTGATGCCGTGGTTCATTACCAGGCCGCCGGGCTTGAGCAGGCGCTGGATCTTGCCGAAATAGGCACCGAGATTGGAGCGGCCGACGTGCTCGAACATGCCGATCGAAGCAATCTTGTCGAAGGCTGCATCCTCCGGCACGTCGCGGTAATCCTGCAGGCGAACCTCGACCCGCCCGGCCAGGCCGCGCCGCTCGATCTCCTTCGTCACGAAGTCGCACTGTTCCCGCGACAGGGTAATTCCCAGGCAGCGCACGCCATATTTCTCGGCCGCCCAGAAGATCAGGCCGCCCCAGCCGCAGCCGATGTCGAGCAGACGCTCGCCGGGGCGCAGCATGAGCTTCCTGCAGATCAGGTCGAGTTTCCGTTCCTGCGCACGCTCCAGCGTGTCGTTCGCATCGCGGAAGTAGGCGCAGGAATAGACGCGCCTGGCATCCAGCCAGAGGGCGTAGAAGTCATTGGAAACATCGTAGTGATAGCCGATCGACTTGCGGTCGGCCGGCCTGGTGTGCCGCAGCCAGGAGAGAGCCGAACTGCCTTTGGCGTCCGCCGCCGTTTCGGCATCGCAGAGCTTTTCGCCCAGGGCCAGGATGTCGCGGATGTTGCCATTGAGATCGATGTGCTGCTCGACGTAGGCGCGGGCCAGGCGGCCCAGCGTCGGCTTGGCCAGTGCGCGCAGCGCGGCCGGCTGATGCACCACGAGATCCAGCTTGGCCCTGCCGGCAGGCACATACTCCTGGCCGTTCCACAATCGAAGTTGGATCGGCAACTCGCGCTCGCGCAATCGCGCGACTGCGATCTTCGCCACCTGGTTGCGCCACATATCCGACCTCCCGAAGTCCATTCACAACGGCCCCAGCCCGATTGCGAACCTCTCCCAAGACAGTCAAACGACAATAAGCAACTGCCGGGAAAACTCAGCCGACCCGGAACTCGACGATCTCGCCCCCGTTGTCGGCATGGGCATGGCCGAAGCTGATATGCCCGCGCCCGCGCAGAATGACCTCCTCGCGCTTCAAGGCGAACTCGGCTTCGCCAATGAACATCACGTAGGTGCCGTTCGTGCTCTGGTCGATCAGGACGAACTTGTCGCGCCGCCGCTCGATCCTGGCATGGCTGCGCGAGGCACGCTTGTCGGCGATGACGATGTCGCTGGCGGCGTCGCGGCCAAGCGTGAGCAGGCTGTTGTGCGGGTCGAGCACTCTTTCCACGCCGCCGTGCCGCACCGTCAGGCGCGCAACGACCGGCACTGCCGCGATGCCGGGCGATTTCATGGTGAGCTCGTCGGATTCCTGCCAGATCACTTCGAAAACGCGCACGTCCTCGGCCTTGCCCTTGACCGACAGGGCGTCGATTTCACGCGCGGACTGGCGCAGCAACTGCGGCATGGCGTTGATGGTATCAGCGGTGGTGATGATCTGGCTTGCCTTCGCCAGCCCGGCCATGCGCGCCGCGGTGTTCACCGTGTCGCCGAACACATCGTTGCTCTCCTCGATCGCCGGCCCGTAGTGGAAGCCGATGCGGATGGCCAGCTTGACGCCCCTGACCGGCGGCAGGTCGTCCACCCGCTGCTGCATCCCGCAGGTGGCCTGGAAGCCGGCTTCCGCGCTGTCGAACACCGCCATGACCTCGTCACCGATGGTCTTGACCACGCGGCCGTGATACTGCTCCGTGGCCCGCGTCATGCGGTTGATGCAGCGCTCGACGGCATGCAGGGCCTCCTTGTCGCCCAGCTTCTCGTACAGCCGCGTGCTGCCGGAAACGTCGGCAAAAATCACGCAGAGGTTGCGTTCTGCTTTCTTGCTCATAGAATCCCGCCTGAAGGCGATTTCATGTTTTAACTGGGACGCCCGCCGGGCCCGCCTCCCGATTGAATCATCATATCAAACCCCACCTTCGCCGCGAAGCGGTATCGCCGCCGGGTCGGCGAATTCCTCCGGATCGAAGGCGCGGTCACCCTCCGGGTCGGGCCGGCCGGTGGCCTTCAGGTTGCGGAAATCGTACAGGCAGGGATCCGCCAGGTGCGAGGACGCCACGTTGCCGAGGCTGGCGAAAATCTTCTCGACGCGGCCCGGGAAGCGCTTGTCCCACTCGCGCAGCATGGCCTTCACCTCCTTGCGCTTGAGGTGCTCCTGCGACCCGCACAGGCCGCAGGGAACGATGGGGAAGCGGCGCAGTCCGGCCCAGGCCTCGAGATCGCGCTCGCGGCAGTAGGCCAGCGGCCGGATCACGACATGGCGGCCGTCGTCCGAGACCAGCTTGGGCGGCATGGCCTTCAGCTTGCCGCCGAAGAACATGTTGAGGAACAGCGTCTCCAGGATGTCGTCGCGGTGGTGGCCGAGCGCGATCTTGGTGGCTTTCAGCTCGCCGGCGACGCGGTAGAGGACGCCGCGGCGCAGGCGCGAGCACAGCGAGCAGGTGGTCTTGCCCTCGGGGATGACGCGCTTGACGATCGAATAGGTGTCCTGTTCCTCGATGCGGAACGGCACGCCGAGCCGCGCCAGGTAGTCCGGCAGCACCTCGGCCGGAAAGGCGGGCTGCTTCTGGTCGAGGTTCACGGCGACGATATCGAAGCGGACCGGCGCAATCTCGCGCATCTGCAGCAGGATGTCGAGCAGCGCATGGCTGTCCTTGCCGCCGGAGAGGCAGACCATGACCTTGTCGCCTTCCTCGATCATGTTGAAGTCGGCGATGGCCTGGCCGACGTTGCGGCGCAGGCGCTTGGCCAGCTTGTTGGCCTCGAAGCGCTCCTTGTCTCCGAGTTCACCGCCGAGTACTGTTTGCAGGAGATTATGGTTCATGATTGCTAGAGAAAAATGCTGCGCCCGCCATCCACCGCCAGTATCTGGCCGGTGACGTAGGGCGCGTCGGCCAGCAGGAACAGCACCGTGCGGGCGATATCGGACGGGGAGCCTGAGCGCCTGAGCGGGGTGCGGGAAATGACCCTGGCCTGCGCCGCCGTGTCGAAGGAACCGTCCTCGGGCCACAGGATGGGGCCGGGGGCGATGCCGTTCACCCGCACGTCCGGCCCAAGCTCCAGCGCCAGGGCGCGCGTCAGTCCGGCCAGGCCGGCCTTGGCGGCGCAGTAGAGCGGATAGTTCTTCAGCGGCCGCTCGACATGGATGTCGGTGATATTCACGATCGCGCCGCCGGCAATCGCCAGATGCGGCGCGGCGGCCTGGGCGAGAAAGAGCGGCGCCTTGAGGTTGGTGCCGACGAGGTCGTCCCATTCGCGCGCCCCGATTTTCCCGACCGGCGTGGCGTAAAAACTGGAGGCATTGTTCACCAGCGCGTCCAGCCGGCCGAAATGCCTGGCCACGTCCTCGACCAGCTTCGGCAGATGCTCCGCGTCGAGCAGATCGGCCTGGAAGGCGCGGGACGAGCCGGCGCGGGCCGCATTGAGCTCCGCCACCAGCGCCTGCGCCTCGGCGGCGGCATGGCGGTAATGCAGGGCAATATCAGCTCCGGCACCGTGCAGCGTGCGTGCGATCTCGGCGCCGACGCGCTTCGCCGCGCCGGTGATCAGGACAAGCTTGCCTTCGAGATTGAGGCTCATGGAGAACACCCGGGAATTTGCGGATTTTAACGGATTCGGCGACCATTCGGCCTCCGCGCGCCTCGCGACCATGAGCCTGCCTACCCCAGACCCCGCCGCACTCGCGCACAGCAACCGCCTGCGTGACCATATCCGCCATGCCATCCGGCAGGCCGGCGGCTGGATTTCCTTCGCCCGCTACATGGATCTGGCGCTCTACGCGCCCGGGCTGGGCTATTACAGCGGCGGCGCGCGCAAGTTCGGCGCCTCCGGCGATTTTGTCACCGCCCCGGAGCTCTCCCCCCTCTTCGCCCAGACGC
Organism: Rhodocyclaceae bacterium; assembly: GCA_013821865.1. Taxonomy (GTDB): domain Bacteria; phylum Pseudomonadota; class Gammaproteobacteria; order Burkholderiales; family Rhodocyclaceae; genus Desulfobacillus. Next base: position 11,850 of record PNJM01000003.1, on the reverse strand, counting down.
TGGCCGCCCAGGTGGCGCAGATCATGGCGACGAGCGCCCCGAACATCGTCGAGGCCGGCGCCGGCAGCGGCGCGCTGGCCGCCGGGCTGCTGCAGGAACTGGCGCGGCAAGGATCGCTGCCGGAGCGCTACGCCATCATCGAGCTCTCCGGCGAGTTGCGCGAGCGGCAGCGGGAAAACATTGCCGGGCGCGCTCCGGAACTCGCCGGACGCGTGGCCTGGCTCGACACGCTGCCGGAATCGTTCAGCGGCGCGGTGCTCGGCAACGAACTGCTCGACGCCCTGCCGACGCACGTCGTGGCGTGGCGCGAGGACGGCATTGCCGAGCGCGGCGTGGCGCTGGACGACACCGACCGGTTCGTCTGGCGGGAACGCCCCGCGGAAAGCGCGCTGCTCGCAGCGGCGCAGGCCCTCCCGGTCGAGCCGCCCTACGTTTCCGAAATCAACCTCGCCGCCCGCGCCTGGGCCGCCGAGTGGGGGCGCATCCTGCAGCGCGGTGCGCTGCTGCTCATCGACTACGGCTTCCCGCGGCGCGAGTACTACCATCCGCAGCGCGCCGAGGGCACGCTCATGTGCCACTACCGCCACCACGCCCACGGCGACCCGTTCTGGCTGCCCGGGCTGAACGACATCACGGCGCACGTCGATTTCACCTCGATCATCGAGGCCGGCCACGACGCCGGGCTGGAACTGCTCGGCTACACCAGCCAGGCGCAGTTCCTGCTGAATTGCGGCATGACGGACATGCTGGCGCGCTCCCGGCCGGAGGATACGGCCCGTTACCTGCCGCTGGCCGCGGCTGCGCAAAAGCTCATCAGCCCGTCGGAAATGGGCGAGTTGTTCAAGGTCATGGCGCTGGGGCGCGGCATCGATGAGCCGCTGGTCGGCTTTCTGCGCGGAGACCGCGGCGCGGCATTGTAGCAGCCGGCTTGTCCTCGTTCTTTCTTGCGGTTGTCACGGCCATGCAACAAGGAAGTGCTCCAATGCCTGCCATGACAATCGATCCGGACAACGACATGGGGAAAATCATAGGCGCCTTCCTTCGTCTTTCCGCCGCCCATCTCCGCATCGGGGCCGATGCGGACAAGCTGGCGGCGGGACGGCGGATTTTTGAATGCAACGCTTCAGCGTCGCCCGCCGCGCCGGAGTGCAGGACCCTGCCTGCTCATCCTCAGCCGGACTTACCCGGCGCGGCGACGAACGACAGACCCGGACTTATTCCTGGCTCAGGTAGATGGTGCGCATGAAGGCTTCCGCATCCTGCGGGGGCTCGTGCCGCTCGGCTTTCGCCGGCACGGCTTCCTGCAAGCCAAGCCCCAGCTCGGGCTGCGGCAGCCAGTTGGAGAGGAGCACCTCCTCGCCATATTCATCGCCCGGCTCCACCACTTTTTTTCCCGTGTTCATGTCAATCACCATCAGCATGATGACCTCCGTTGCAACGCGTCTCGCGTATCGGGACGTCAACTTGCATAACGACTGGAAGGGGGAAAGGTTGAATGAAAAATCGCGCGGCCTGAAAAAAAGCGGCTAATGACTGTAATACCCATTTCGGTGGAAGTGTCTTTCCCTGTCGCGGCCGAACGGCGCAGGCGATCCGGGAGATGATCGCGCGGCGGCTGCCCTAGATCCCCTGCTCCCGCAGCCAGGCAAGCACCCTTTCCGCCACCTTGCGCCAGTCGCGCTCCAGCATGAGGCCGTGGCCCATGCCGGGAAAAATTTCCGCCTCGACGCCGTAGCTGCGCGCCGTCATCTCGACCTGGGAAGTCGGGATGAGGTGGTCATGCTCGCCCCCCAGCACCAGCAGGGGCGGCACACGCATGCGGCTGGGGAGCGGCAGATTGAACAGCGTCATGTCCCAGATGGCGAGGTGCGACTCAGGCTGCATGCGCCGGTAGTAGCGGGCGAGATCGTCGAGGTCGATCGGCTGGGCGAACATCGCTTCGCGCAGGGTATCGAGCGCGACCTGCGTGCCGCCGAGCAGTTTGTTGAGGTCGCGCAGCAGCCCCGGCTTCTGGAAGGCCAGCCCCAGCGCCGCCGCCCACAGGCCCTGCGGGGGAACCGAGGCCAGCAGCGCCACGGCGGGCGCCTCGTGCGACTCCAGGTATTTCTGCGCCACCATGCCGCCCATCGAATGGCCGACCAGAACGGGCGGAGCCGGCAGTTGCGTTGCCACCTCCACGACATCCTTCACGTAATGGTCGATGCCGAAACTGTCCAGATGCTCGCGGCCGCGCGAACCGCCGTGTCCACTCAGGCTGACGGCATAGCAGTCATAGCCCTGTTCCGCGAAGAACGGCAGGAAGTGCTCGTCCCAGCACCAGGCGGCGGCATAGGCGCCGTGGATGAACAGCAACGGCGTTGCTTTTGGTTTGCCCCGCGGTGCGCGTGCAATGACTTCCAGATCCCCAAAACGCGAAGCGTTCACGCCGGCACCGCCATGCCGCGCCGCACCGCCGGCCGCTTGCCGATGGCCTTGAACCAGCGCCGCACCGCAGGGCAGGCGGCCAGGTCGATGTCGTGCCACTCGTGGCGCGCCACCCAGGGATAGGTGGCGATGTCGGCGATGGAGTACTCGCCGGCGAGAAACGCATGTTCCGCCAGCCGCCGCTCGAGCACGCCGTAAAGACGCGCCGTTTCCTTCCTGTAGCGCTCGATGGCGTAGGGCACTTTCTCCGGGGCATAGCGCAGGAAGTGGTGCGCCTGGCCGAACATCGGCCCGACGCCGCCCATCTGGAACATGAGCCACTGCAGCGCCTCGTACTTGCCGCGCTCGCCCGCGGGCAGGAATTTCCCGGTCTTGCCGGCGAGATAGACGAGGATGGCACCTGACTCCATCAGGCTGATCGCCCTGCCGTCCGGACCTCGCGGATCGACGATGGCCGGAATCTTGCCGCTGGGGTTGATGGCGAGGAAGCCAGGGGCAAACTGCTCGCCTTTTGTGATGTCGATTGGATGTACCTCGTAGGGAAGGCCGCACTCTTCGAGCATGATCGAGACCTTGCGGCCGTTGGGGGTGCCCCAGGTGTAGAGTTCTATCAAGGTTCCTCCTCGGTTATGCTGTCGCACTGCCAATACAACGCGCCGCGCCGCGTTACTCAACGTCCATGCTCAAGTGGCTGACCGCCCTGCTGATTACCGTCTTCATCGCCGGCGTCTGCCTGCCGCGGCTGGCGGCGTTCCTGAAAATCGGGCGGCTGCCGGGCGATTTCACTTTCCGCTTCCGCGGCAGGATGTACAACTTCCCCTTCGCCACGACGCTCGTGCTGTCGCTGCTGGCGACCCTGCTTTTCCGCCTTCTGTAAAACTCACTCGAACGGCTGCCACCCCTGCGGCGTCCACTGGAACAGCGTGCGGGTGACGGGCCGGCCCTGGTGCCTCTCCACCGTCTCGACGGTTTCGCGCAGCTGCCCGATTTCCTCCGGCTCCAGGCTCGCCGTGAACACCACCACATCGCGCGTCGGCATGCCGAGGACGAGCGTATTGCCGAGCGTCAGGGTCAGTTCGGCCCAGCGCCAGTGCAACAGGATGCGGCTGGCCGCGTAGCCGTCCTCGGTGTCGAGGACGTAGAGCCAGGGCAGTTTGCCGACCGGCTTGATCCTGATCTCGCCATGCCTGCCTTCCAGGTTCGCCATGGCACGCTGGTGCAGGCGGTCGTAGTCCATGCCCCAGCTCTTCATCATGCCGCGGGACACCAGGCGCGGCCCCTCGGGAAATTCCAGCGCGTACATCACCTGCACGTCGGCGATGAAGTCCCGCACCACCAGCGCATTGTCCTCGAACCACTGCGCCGGGTTGTCCACCTGGCGGCTCATCCGCGCCAGCTGGCCGGCGAGACGCCGCGCCGCCTGGTCGAGATAGCGCTTGCCGATCAACACGGGACGCAGCGCCGCCATTTCCTCCCCGGGGGAATGAACGGGGTAGGCAGCCGGCGCCGCCTGCTCGGCCGGCTTCGCCCCCAGCGCAGTCGTTTCTTCGGCGGCGCTTGCCGCGCCCGCCATCAGCAGCAACGCAAGCGGCAATGCCCGCGGCAGTCCCGCCTTCATTCGGTGCCCAGGGCTGCGCGCACCGCGGCCACGCGCGCCTCGTGGATGCGCGCCGGAATCTGCGCCGGGTCGGGCACGGCGCGGGCGATGGCGCCGGCATCGACCGACTGCATGGCAGTAAGCGCCCGCGGCAGGATTTCCGCCGGCGGATAAGGCTGTGCTTCATAGCCCGGCCGGCCGCGGAAGTCGCACTCGCAGGCGGCGAGCAGTTGAAGGAAACGGTCGGGCCGGCGCAGGGCGTCTACGCGCTCCAGCAGCTGCGCCATGGTGCCGGCGCGCAGCTCGTCCGCCCTGCGGATCACGCCGTGCTCCCGTGCCGCCAGCACGGCCAGATCGCGGCAGTCGGCCGGCGCGCGCAGGCGCTCCGACACGGCCTCGACCAGCGCGACGCCGCGCGCTTCGTGGCCGTGGTGATGCGGCCATTCAGGCGCGGGCGTCACGCCCTTGCCCAGGTCGTGCAGCAAGGCGGCGAAGCGCACCGGCAGCGGATGCGCAGCCGCCGCGGCATAGTCGACGACGAGCATGAGGTGCGCGCCGGTGTCGACTTCGGGATGATGCGCCGCCGGCTGCGGCACGCCGAACAGGCGGTCGACTTCCGGCAGCACCCTGGCCAGCGCCCCGCAGGCGCGCAGCACCGCCAGCATGCGCGAAGGCCTGGCTTCCATCAGCCCGCGCGACAGCTCCTGCCAGACGCGCTCGGGCACGAGATGATCCACTTCGCCGTTATCGACCATGCCGCGCATCAGCGCGACGGTCTCCGCCGCCACCGCGAAGTCATGGAAGCGCGCGGCAAGGCGCGCCACGCGCAGGATGCGCACCGGGTCTTCGCCGAAGGCCGGGCCGACGTGGCGCAGCACGCGCGCCGCCATATCGGCCCGGCCGTGGAAAGGATCGATCAGCGTGCCGTCTTCTGCCCTGGCGATGGCATTGATGGTGAGGTCGCGGCGGGCGAGGTCCTGCTCCAGCGTGACATCCGGCGCGGCATGGAAGACGAAGCCCTTGTAGCCCGGCGCGGTCTTGCGCTCGGTGCGCGCCAGGGCGTATTCCTCGCGCGTCTGCGGATGCAGGAAGACGGGAAAGTCCTTGCCCACCGGCTTGAAGCCGCGCGCGAGCATCTCTTCCGGCGTGGCGCCGACGACGACATGATCGCGGTCCTGCACGGGCAGGCCGAGCAACTCGTCGCGCACCGCGCCGCCGACGACGTAGCTCCGCATCAACGATGTGCTTTCACACGGTAGCTCTTGTAGCGCGTGAGCGGAGAGCGCGGGGCGAGATAATCGGGCGCCACGGCCTCCAGCGCCGTCGGCACCTTTCCGAACGGCAAGGGGTCGCCACCGGCGCAAATGCTGTCGACATCCATCGAATCGAGGTTATCCACGGACATCGGCGGATTCGGCAGCAGCTCGAGCAGGCCGGCCTGGATGCGGGCCAGCACTTCCGGCAGCGGCAGGATCGGGCGCGGCCGGCCGATGGTGCGGCCGACATAGCGCACCAGCTCGGCCAGGGTATAGACCTGCGGCCCGCAGCAGCAATAGGCCTGTCCGCATGAATCGCTGCGGCCCAGGCTGTCGGCAATGGACTGCGCCACATCATCGACATAAACCGGCTGGAAGCGCGCACCCGGGCGCCCCAGCGGCAGCACCGGCGCCATCCGCTGCAGGGCGGCGAACAGATTGAGGAAGGAGTCCTCCGGCCCGAAGATCACCGAAGGGCGGAACAGCGTGATATCGAGGGCATCGCGCTCCGCCAGCAGCGCCGCCTCCCCGTCGCCCTTCGAACGCAGGTACTGGCTGGGGCCGCGGCTGTCGGCATTCAGGGCGGAAACGTGGAGCAGGCGCCGCACCCCGGCGGCGCGGCAGGCGGCGGCGATCTTTCGCGGCAGCTCGACATGCGCCCGGGCGAAATCCGGGCCGTAGGGCAGGCCATGGCGGCTGTGCAGGATGCCGACCAGGTTGATCACGGCGTCCTTGCCGGCGACCAGTTCGGCGAGCCGGTTCTCGTCATGCACATCGGTTTCCACGACATCGACCGTCGGCAAAACGATCAGATGCTTGGCGCGTTCGCGCCGGCGCGTCGGCACCGTGACATTGCAGTTCCGGCCGGCCAGCAGGCGGGCAACGTGGCTGCCCACAAAGCCGGAACCGCCGATCAGCAGGATGTTTTTGATCTCCATAGGGAAAATACCCGATCCTTGAAAGTCGGAAACGACAGGGCGATTTTAATCTCAAGTCCCGCCGCCGCGATGCGTTATATCAATATGAAACCCTGCTTTACGGCAGGTCTTCGGTTTTCGGCGCGTCGTTGTTCCCGCGGGCGCCGATGGTGCCCAGGCGGCTCTTCAGGGACTGCGGCTTGCCGTCGAACAGCGCGGAGTAGTACACCGAGTTGCTCATCACCTTCTTGACGTAGTCGCGCGTCTCGTTGAAGGGTATGGTCTCGGCGTAAATGGCGCCTTCCAGCGGCTTCACGTCGCGCCATTTGCGCGCGCGGCCAGGCCCGGCGTTGTAGGCGGCCGAGGCGAGAACAGGGTGGTTGTCGAGATCGTCCAGCACCATTTTCATGTAGCTGGTGCCGAGGGTGACATTGACATCCATGTCATTGACCCGCCCCGGATGGTAGTCCTTCAGGCCGATCTTCTTCGCCACCCACTGCGCCGTTCTGGGCATGAGCTGCATCAGCCCCTTGGCGCCCACCACCGACCTGGCATTGGTGATGAAGCGGCTTTCCTGACGCATGAGGCCGTACACCCAGCCCTGGTCGAGCTGCAATGCGCGCGCCTTCGGCTCGACATGCTCGCGGAACGGCGCCAGATAGCGCAGGCTGTAGTCATGCTGCGCCAGGGTCCGGTCGGCGGTGTTGATGGCGCGGTCGAATATCTCCTGCTTCTGCGCCAACTCGGCGGCGGCAAGCAAGCGGCGATCGTCCATGCCGCGGACGGTCCAGTTCCACTCGCGGATGGCCTCGATGCGCATGTCGAGTCGGAACAGGGCCAGCGCACGGCGGATACCGGGATTGTCCGCCACTTCTTTCATCTCCTCGATAGTGGGGCGGCTTCCGTTTGGCGGCACGCTGATCGGCCGGCCCAGCTCGTCGTCGGCGAGGTTGCCGTAGAAATTCGGCTGGCCGGAGATGCGCTGGAACAGCGCCATGGCATCCTCGCGCTTGCCCAGTACGGCGTGGGCGCGGCCGAGCCAGTAGATCCAGTCCGGCTTGGCCGCCATCTGCGCCGGCATCCGCTCGACGGCGTCATGCACCGTCTGCCAGTCCTGCGTGCGCAGCGCGGCGCGCGCCTTCCAGGCCAGCTGTTCCTCGGAGAGCGGCGCATCGCCGGCCAGGCGGTACCACGTCGTCGCTTCCGGCAGATGCTTCAGCGCGCCCTGCCAGCCCAGCTGGCCGTAAATGTAGGCACGATCGGCAGCGGAGAACCTGTCCTTGATCTTGTCCCACTGGATGGCTGCCTGGAGGGGGTCGTTGCGGGCCATGCGCTGCACGGCGAAAAGCGCCATCTCGCGACCGGGTCGCGTAGCCTCGAATTTGTTCGGCAGCAGCGCAAGATGGCGGACCGGCTTGTCTGCGACGGCGTCGAGCAATTTGGCGCCCGGCGCCTGGCCGGCCGGCAGGTGGTTGGCCGTCAGCCTGGCGGCGGACATCTTTTTCGCTTCGAGCAGGCGACGCATGCGCTCCCAGATGTCGTCGGCGCTGATGCGGCCGCCGGCGATGAGCTGTTCCATCAGGGGCAAACAGGAATCGGGCAGCTCCAGGGAGGAAAACCAGAGCGGGCGCGCCTCTTCCAGCGCGCTGGGGTCGGGCAGGCGCAGCCGGCTCTGCAGGGCATGGCAGACCGTCTCCTGGTCGGGCTGGGCGAGCTTGGTGTATTCGGCGTCGAAAAGATCCCATTCCCGGCGCTTGCCCAGCGATTTCAGCCACTCGCCGCGCAGCTTCTCGGCCAGATAGCTGCCGGCATGGCGCGAAAGGAAATCGCGGAATTGCGCCGGCTCGCCGTCCGCCAGCCGCATGGAGAGCTGCCAGTACTCGACGTAGGGCTCGAGGTCGTGCCCACGCACGGCATCCATCTGCCTGGCGAGCTTGATGCCGTCGCCGACGCGGAAAGCCTCGCGCGCGAGGAGAATGCGATCATCCACCGTCGCGGCAAAGACCGCCGATACGGAGAACTGCAACAACAGGGCGCACAGGATGCGCTTCATACGCTATATTCTTCGAGCCAACTTTCGTTTTCAGAATAGCACATGAGCACGCCGCCCTCCGCAAACGATGCTTCCCTTCGCGCCTTCCGCGGCGAACTGCGCGCACGCCTCATCGCGGCACGCGAAGCGCTGACGCCGCAAGCGCACGCGGCGAAGTGCCGGGAGATTGAGCGGCCGCTGGAAGCTTTCCTTGAGGCACTTCCGATCAAGGCTATGGGTTTCTGCTGGCCGTTCCGCGCCGAGTTCGACGCCCGCCCGCTTGCCATGCGCGCCATCGCGCGCGGGCTGCGCACCTGCCTGCCGGTTGTAGCGGGCAGCGATGCGCCGCTGACGTTCCGCGATTGGACGCCCTCAAGCGAAATGGCGGAGGACCGCTACGGCATCCACATTCCCGCGGCGGGAGAAGCGCTGCGGCCCGATGCGATCATCATGCCGCTGAATGCCTTCGACGAGGGCGGCTACCGCCTCGGCTACGGCGGCGGCTACTTCGACCGCACCCTCGCCGCACTGAATCCGCGTCCGCTGGCCATCGGCGTCGGCTTCGAGCTGGCGCGTGTGGACAGCATCCGCCCGCAGGCCCACGACCTGCGCATGGATGCCATCGTCACCGAGGCGGGGGTTTTCGTCGTCGAAGACGGACGCCTGAAGCAGCGTTAGCCGAGGAACATCCTGTACGCCGGGTTCTTCGTCTCGTCCCAGTTGGCGTAGCCGAGATCCTTGAGGAAGGCACGGAAGGACGGCATGTCCTGCGGCGGCACCTGCATGCCGACCAGCACGCGGCCGTAGTCGGCACCGTGGTTGCGGTAGTGGAACAGCGAGATGTTCCAGTTGGCGCTCATGCTGTTGAGGAAGCGCATCAGCGCCCCCGGCCGTTCGGGGAACTCGAAACGGTAAAGAAGCTCGTGGTCCACCAGCGGCGCGTGGCCGCCGACCATGTGGCGCACATGCAGCTTGGCCATCTCGTCTTCGGTGAGATCCAGCGTCTCCAGGCCGTGGCGGCGCAGGCTCTCGACCAGCCTGAGCGATTCCGCCCGGCTGCCCACCTGCACCCCGGCAAAGACATGCGCCACCTTCGGGTCCGAAAAACGGTAGTTGAACTCGGTGATGTTGCGCGCGCCGAGCAGGTCGCAGAATTTCCTGAAGCTGCCCGGCTTCTCCGGGATCGTCACGGCGAGCACCGCTTCGCGCTGCTCGCCGACCTCGGCGCGCTCGGCGACGAAGCGCAGGCGGTCGAAGTTCATGTTGGCGCCGCTGGCCACCGCCACCAAGGTCCGGTCCTTCAGCTTGTGCTCCTTGGCGTAGGCCTTGGCGCCGGCGATCGACAGCGCGCCGGCCGGCTCGAGGATGGTGCGCGTGTCCTCGAACACGTCCTTGATGGCGGCGCAGATGGCGTCGGTGTCGACCAGCACCATCTCGTCGACATGCTCGCGGCAGAGGCGGAAAGTCTCCTCGCCGACATATTTCACCGCGGCGCCGTCGGCGAACAGGCCGACCTGGGCCAGGCGCACGCGCTTGCCGGCCTTGAGCGAGCGGTCCATGGCATCGGCGTCCTTCGCCTCGACGCCGATGATCCTGATGTCGGGGCGCAGGCGCTTGACGTAGGCCGCCACGCCGGAGATCAGGCCGCCGCCGCCGACGCAGCAGAAGATCGCGTGGATCGGCTTGGTGTGCTGGCGCAGGATCTCCATGCCGATGGTGCCCTGGCCGGCGATGACGTCGGGGTCGTCGTAGGGATGGACGAAGGAAAGCTTCCGCTTCCTCTCCAGCTCCAGCGCGTGGGCGTAGGCCTCGTCGTAGGACTCGCCGGCGAGCACCACCTCGGCGCCGCGGACCGCCACCGCGCTGATCTTGATCTGCGGCGTCGTCACCGGCATCACGATCACCGCCTTGCAGCCCATTTTCTGCGCCGCCAGCGCCACGCCCTGGGCATGGTTGCCGGCCGAGGCGGCGATGACGCCGCGCTTGAGCGCCGAGGCAGACAGCTGCGCCATCTTGTTGTAGGCGCCGCGCAGCTTGAAGGAGAACACCGGCTGCATGTCCTCGCGTTTCAGCAGCAGGGTATTGTGCAGGCGCGCGGAAAGATTGGGCGCAACTTCGAGCGGCGATTCGATCGCCACGTCGTAGACCTGCGCATTGAGGATTTTTTCGAGGTAATTCGGAACCATGCCGCGACCCGACTGGCGTAACGAAGCGAAGGGTAGCAGGCAGCTGCCCGCCGCAGCAAGCCCGAAGGTTCAGGCGGGTCCGGCTGTCGTCTCTTCCAGGTAACGCAAGGTAAAGGCATGGTCCGCCCGCAGCGCCTTCCGGATTTGCTCCGCATGCAGGCGGGCCACCCTGGCGCCCAGCACGGGAAGCCTGCACTCCACCACGAACCTCAGCGTCATTCGCGTCAGATCGGGGGCCAGTTGGACGATCGAGCCGGTGCCGTGCGCGGATACCGGCTTGCCAACCGGCACGATGTCGAGTTCCACCTCGGCCCAGGTGGGGCTGACGCGCAGCCACCGGGTGCGATGGCGCATCACCTGTCCGCGGCTCAAGAACCCGCGCGCCCAGTCAGGGACCGTTTCCCGTGCCGCCGGCGCCCTGCGTTCCAGCTCGACTTCGATCAGTTCCGCCGTTGCGTCGAAGCGCAGCATGCGAAGGCCGGTCGAACCCAGCGAACGATATTTTCGCTCCGGGTAGTCCGGCTGGCCGAATGCCGCCCACAAGCGTTCAAGACCCGCCGGAAAATCCTGACTCAGGCTGAACTTCATGGGTTTCCTGCTTTTCCTCTCTCGGCTTGACTGGGCCTTGGAGGTACCAAGATGGAAATATTTTCTATTGTGGCCTCCTCTCACCGGAAGCCGGAAACAATTCGACCCCTGTACCCTGCACCTTTCCCCGGTGCCTTTCCTCGGATTCCCGCCCCTGCGGGAGACGTAGAGCCTGCCATCGTCATGCATACCCTTCATGAATGCAAGGTTTTGAATCCGCTGCCTGCTGCGGCGCAATAAGCTAAAATTCACCTCTTTGCCGCCGCACGTCCGCCCGCATGACCCGCCTGCGCGAAATCCCCTACAACTACACCTCGTTCTCCGACCGCGAGATCGTCATCCGCCTGCTCGGGCAGGAGGCGTGGCGCGTGCTGGACGAGTTGCGCGCGCAGCGCGTCACCGGCCGCTCGGCGCGCATGCTCTACGAGGTGCTGGGCGACATCTGGGTGGTGCAGCGCAACCCCTACCTGGAAGACGACCTGCTCGACAACCGCGACCGGCAGGAAGCCCTGATCGGCGCGCTGCGCCACCGCCTCGCCGAGATCGAGAAGCGGCGCCAGGGCAACGCGAGCGTGGCGCTGCTGCTCGACGCCACGCACCAGGCGGTCGACAGATTCGCTGCCGGCTTCGCCGCAACGGTCCAGCTTCGCGCCAGGGCGCTCAAGGCGCTGTCGCGCCATACGCGCCGCGACAACATCTGCTTCGACGGCTTGAGCCGCGTCTCGCACGTCACCGACGCCACCGACTGGCGCGTCGAATATCCCTTCGTCGTCCTCTGCCCCGACGCGGAAGCCGAGATCCCCGGCCTGGTGAAGGACTGCATCGCCCTCGGCCTGACCATCATCCCGCG
>PNJM01000002.1 GCA_013821865.1 Rhodocyclaceae bacterium | reverse complement strand
GCCAGATCGCGACCTGGCGGCGGGCGGCGGTATCCATCGGCAGAATCCGGGCGAAAGCGGGATGGGAAAGTTGAATGGCAAGGAAGGATTTAAGGGCGAATTATATGCGACATCATGACGCACTGCCGCATGTAAGTTCCTGCGTTTTTTGGTGTTTCTTAACCTAGATCAAACTATTGAAATTCGTCGGGAGTTACCTTTTCCAGCGTTAAATCCCGGTAGTTCGTCTTTGTAAAAACCGCGCCGCGCCAGCGACGCAAGAACGGAGGCTTTCATGGCAGATCAAGAAAACGAACGCGTCCCCGTGATGCAGCAGGTACTGGACAACCCGTTCCTGCTGCTCTTCCTGGGCATCACCATTCCCACCGTGCTCTACATCCTGTGGGGCGTGATGGAAATCGCGAACATACCCGTCGCCCGGTGACGGACCGAGAGCCTTGCAGTTATTCAGAGGGAGATAGAAGATGAGTGCAATCAGCCCACCCGCCGAGCGAGTCTGGTGGAAAGCGCCGCTGGACAAGCTGGAGTTGACCTGGATCGCGATCGCGTTCGTCTGGTCGCTGGTGATGTTCGGCATGATGGTCTACTGGCATATCTACGGCAACCAGAACCTGGCCAACGAGACCTACAAGACCACCAAGGAAATGTTCGCCGCCAAGACCCAGGCGATGGTCGACAAGTACACGGTGCGCACCGAGACGGACCAGCAGATCCCCGTGGTCAAGCCGCCGGCCGGGTCCGACGTGTATCTGATCGGCCGCCTGTGGGCCTGGTGGCCGATCCTCGAACTGGAAAAGGGCAAGCAGTACAAGCTGCACCTTTCCGCGATGGACTACATGCACGGCTTCTCGCTGCAGCCGCAGAACATCAACATCCAGGTTCATCCGAACTACGAGCACGTCCTCAAGATCTCGCCGAACCAGTCGGGAACCTATTCCATCGTCTGCAACGAATACTGCGGCATCGGCCATCACACGATGGTCGGACGCATCTACGTGAAATAAGGGGCGCGTAAATGGCTACGACTTACCGCATCTGCCCGCGATCCGGGCTGCAATTCGACACCGACGCCGAGAAGCTGATGCGCTGGAACGCCGTTGCCGGCGTGCTGGCCCTTCTCGTCGGCGGCATCATGGCGCTGGGCGTCATCCTCACCCGCTGGCCGGCGGTGCACCTGCTGCCGGCGGACCAGTTCTACATGGTCCTGACGGCCCACGGCGTTGACATGCTGCTGTTCTGGATCATCTTCTTCGAGATGGCCGTGCTCTACTTCGCCTCGTCCACGCTGCTGCACTGCCGCCTGGCGACGCCGAAGATTGCCTGGCTCGGCTTCTGGCTCATGGCGATCGGCGCAGTGATGACCAACGTCGCCATCTTCCAGGGCGAATCGAGCGTGATGTTCACGTCCTACGTGCCGATGCAGGCCAAGCCGCACTTCTACCTCGGCCTGATCCTCTTCGCCGTGGGCGCGCTGCTCGGCTGCTTCGTCTTCCTCGGCACCCTGGTCGTGGCCAAGGCGGAGAAGACCTACGAGGGCTCGATCCCGCTGGTCACCTTCGGCGCGCTGACCGCCGCCATCATCGCCATCTTCACCATCGCCTCCGGTGCCGTGATCCTGATCCCGACCTTCCTCTGGTCGGTCGGCTACATCCGCGAAATCGACACCATCATGTACCGCGTCGTCTGGTGGGCGATGGGCCACAGCTCGCAGCAGATCAACGTGTCTGCGCACGTGGCCATCTGGTACGCCATCGCCGCCATCGTCTTCGGCGCCAAGCCGATGTCCGAGAAGGTGAGCCGCACCGCTTTCCTCCTCTACATCCTGTTCCTGCAGCTCGCCAGCGCCCACCACCTGCTCTCCGATCCGGGCGTCGGCTCCGAATGGAAGGTGGTCAACACCTCGTACTTCATGTACTTCGCGGTGCTGGCCTCGATGATCCACGGCATGACCGTGCCGGGCGCCATCGAGCAGGCGCAGCGCGCCAAGGGCTTCAACAAGGGCCTGTTCGAGTGGCTGCGCAAGGCGCCCTGGGGCAACCCGGCGTTCTCCGCGATGTTCCTCTCGCTGATCGGCTTCGGCTTCCTCGGCGGCATCTCGGGCGTGATGATGGGCACGGAACAGCTCAACCTGCTGATCCACAACACCATCTACGTGCCGGGACACTTCCACGCGACGGTCGTGATCGGCACCACGCTGGCGTTCATGGGCCTGACCTACTTCCTGGTCCCGGTCCTGTTCAAGCGCGAGGTGCTGTTCCCCGGCTTCGCCAAGCTGCAGCCCTATCTCTTCGGCCTCTCCATGTACGTCATGGCGCTGGTGATGATGGGCGCCGGCACGCTGGGCGTCTCCCGCCGGCACTGGGACATGGCCTTCGCCGGCTCGCCCTTCGCCTACGAGTGGCCGGGTGCCGCCTACCTGATGATGGGCCTGACCGGCATCTCCGGTGTGGTGGCCGTCATCGGCGGCGGCGGCTGGATCCTGCAGATTGTCTTCTCGCTGCTCTTCGGCAAGAAGCTGGACGAAGGCGAGACCCGCAGCACGCCGGTTCCGCTCACCCTGCCGGCTCCGGCCGGCGGCCAGGCGGCCCACGCTCCTTCCACCCCGGGCACCATGGTGCTGGCGCTGATCTTCCTCACGTCGTTCATCCTGTACTACTTCGTGAACTGGAAGTATCTGTCCTCGCTGTGGGGTCTGGCATAACAAGGCACCGCCGGAGGTCCCCGCGCATCAAACCCAGTCTGCCGGAGCGTGCGCTCCGGCAGACTGGCAAAAGGGGCTCCCGGGCCTGTCTCAAAAGGATCACGCTCAACGACTGATGGAATCGGCTCACCCCCCAACCCGACCCGTCGCCACGCAGCTTCGCCGGATTCTCGGCCTGTTCAAGCTGCGCATCGGCTTCGTCATCATGTTCACCGCCCTGGCCGGGCTTGCCGTCACTCCGGGGGCGGCATTGTCGGGGTGGCAGATGGCGATTCTCGCGCTGGCCGTGCTGATCTCCTCCGCCAGCGCCGGCGCCTTCAACCAGTACTACGAGCACGACATCGATCCGCTCATGTCGCGCACGAAGAAGCGCGCCTTTGCCGCGGGCGAACTCAAGCACGGCCCGGCCTGGCTCTGGCTGATCGGCTTCCTCGTCGTCGCCTCGGTCGCCGCGGCCTGGCTCGCCCTCAATGTCTGGGCTGCGCTCTACACTTTCCTTGGCGCCTTTTTCTACGCCATTGTCTATACGGTGTGGCTGAAGCGGCGCACCTGGCTCAACATCGTCATCGGCGGCCTGGCCGGCAGCTGGGCGGTTCTGGCCGGCGCCGCGGCGGTCGATCCGCAACTGGGCGCCGTGCCCTTGCTGCTGGCGTTCGTGCTGTTCCTGTGGACGCCGCCGCACTTCTGGAGCCTGGCGATCGCCTATCGCGAGGACTACGCGGCAGCCGGCGTGCCGATGCTGCCCGTGGTCGTGGGCGAAGCGCGCGCCGCGCGCACCATCTTCGCCAGCACGCTGGCGCTGGTCACGGCGTCCCTTCTGCCGGTTTTTTTCGGCCTGGGCGCCATCTACCTGGCCGGCGCAGCCATCGGCGGCACCGTCTTCATCGCCAAGGCCTGGCAGCTGGCGCGCAACCCGGGCCGCAAGACGGCGCTGGCCTGCTTCCATGCCTCGCTGCTGCAGTTGACGCTGGTTCTCACTACGGCGATCATTGACGCCCGCTTCTAGCGCAGTTCCAAATTCGTGAACATCAACACACGCCGGGCAGGCTGCTTGCCTGCCCTTTTGCTTTGCTGGACAACGGTTCTCTTCGCCGCACAAGGCGACACGCAGCTTTCCTCCCGCCCGCTCGATCCGGCGGCGGCGCCGAACGTGCCGGCGCTCGACCAGAAGAAGGCCCTGGAACTGTCCCAGTCGGCGGTCAACAAGCCCGTCGGCGATTTCACCCTGCTCGATCGCGAGGGCAAGCCGGTGCGACTGGCCGGCTATCGCGGCAAGCCGCTGCTGGTGAGCTTCATGTACACGGGCTGCTTCCAGGTCTGCCCGACCACCACCAGGAACCTGCAAAAAGCCGTCGTCAATACCGTGGCGACGCTGGGTGCCGATCGCTTCAATGTCGTCAGCATCGGCTTCAACCAGCCCTTCGATTCCCCTTCCGCGCTCAAGGCCTTTGCCTCGCAGAACGGCATTGTCTTCCCCAACTGGGAGTTCCTCAGCCCGGCGCCGGCCATCCTGGACGAGCTGACAAAGAGCTTCGGCTTCAGCTACGTGCCGACTCCCGCCGGCTTCGACCATGTCGTGCAGGTCACCATCGTCGACGCCGAAGGCAGGGTTTACCGCCAGGTGTACGGCGAGGCGCTCACCGCCGACATGCTGGTCGAGCCGCTCAAGCAACTCGTCACGGGGGCGCCGGTGGCGCAGACCAACCCCATCGCCGACATCGTCGACCGCGTGCGCATTCTCTGCTCGGTATATGACCCCAACACCGGCCAGTATCGTCTGAACTATGCCCTGTTCTTCGAGATCGGCGGTTTCCTGACCTTCTTCTTCTATATCGTCTGGTATCTCTGGCGCGGATTCAGGACCAACAAAACCCGCGGGGTTTGACACCGGTCAAGTCGCTTTTCGGCACGAAGTCATATCATTAAACTCTAATAAACCATCCCGCAAGCGGGTGTCCCACCGTGAGTTTTTTTGCCGCCTTCCGTGAGGGCGGTCTTGCCCTCCAGCAGCGTGTCGAGAACCTCTTCGACGTGTTCTTCGATGCCGCCGGCAACCCCTGGCGACACCTGGGTGCGCTCGGTTTTTTTTTCGTCTGGCTGACCGCGGCGAGCGGCATCTATCTCTTTGCCGTCCTCGACACCGGCATCGAGGACATACACACCTCGATCGAGTACTACACGCAGGAGCAGTGGTACCTCGGCGGCTTGTTGCGCAGCCTGCACCGCTACTCGGCCGACGCCCTCATCGTCGTGATGCTCCTGCACCTGGCGCGCGAGTTCTTCTACGGCCGCTACCACGGCTTCCGCTGGTTCTCCTGGATCACCGGCGTGCCCGTCATCTGGCTGGTCTACGCCTCTGGCATCGGCGGCTACTGGCTGGTGTGGGACCAGCTCGGCCAGTTCTCCGCCATCGCCAGCGCCGAATGGTTCGACTGGCTCGCCATCTTTTCGACCCCGGCCATGCGCAACTTCATTACTCCGGCCGCCGTCAACGACCGCTTGTTCACGCTGCTGGTGTTCCTGCACATCGGCATTCCGCTGCTGCTGCTGCTCGCGCTGTGGGTGCATATCCAGCGCATCTCGCGCGCCGACGTTTTTCCCTCGCGCTCGCTGGGCTGGGGCACTTTCGCCATGCTGACCGCGCTATCGCTGATCAAGCCGACCGTATCGCACGGGCGCGCCGATCTTTCCATGGTTCCGCAAACCGTCGGCATCGACTGGTACTACCTGTTCGCGCACCCGCTCATGTACGCCACCTCGCCCGCGGGACTGTGGGCCATTGCTGCCGTGGCGACGCTGCTGCTGTGCATTCTGCCCCTGCTGCCGCACCCGAGGCAGCCGCCGGTCGCTGTCGTGGATCCGGCCAACTGCAACGGCTGCCGGCGCTGCTTCGAGGACTGCCCCTATTTCGCCGTGGTGATGGAGCCCCACCCGGACAAGCCCGGCCACCAGTTGGCCCGCGTCGTTCCCGACCTGTGCGCCAGTTGCGGCATCTGCGCCGGCGCCTGCCCTTCCTCGACGCCTTTCCGCAGCGTCGAACGGCTGGTCACCGGCATCGACATGCCGCGGCAGCCGGTTTCGGCTTTGCGCGAGGAAATGGAATGCAAGATCGCCGCGCTCGCCGCCTCGCCGAAAATCGTCGTCTTCGGCTGCGAGTGCGCCGCCAATGCGCGCCGCCTGGAAAGCGCCGACACGGCCGTGCTGAACCTGATGTGCAGCGGCCTGCTGCCGCCCTCCTTCGTCGAGTACGCCCTGCGCGGCGGCGCCGACGGCGTGCTCATCACCGGCTGCCGCGAGGGCAGCTGCGCCTACCGCTTCGGCGCGCAATGGACGGAGGGGCGCATGTCCGGTACGCGCGAACCGCACCTGCGCCCGACGGTGCCGCGGGAGCGCCTGCGCATCGCCTGGGCCGACCGGCCCGAAGCCGGCAGCCTCGCCGCGGCGCTGGCGGAATTCCGCAAGAATCTGCAGGATCTCGGTGCGGACGAAAAGCGTCCGCGCGCTTATACTCCCCGGAGGATCGCCTACCATGGTTAGCAAGTCCGCTCTCAACCCCCTCGCTCTCGCCGGCCAGGCGCTGCTCTACGGCCTCTTCGCCGTGATCATCGGCTACTTCTCCACCGCGCCGAAATACGAGCACCTGCCGCCCGATCATGCGCTGATCAAGCTGTCCTTCAGCCACCATGGCCAGCCGGTCGCGGAGTGCCGCAAGCGCACCCCGGAAGAGCTGGCCAGGCTGGCGCCCAACATGCGCGCGCCGATGGAATGCGTGCGCGAGCGCTCGCCGGTCAGGGTCCAGGTCGATCTGGACGGCGAGCCGCTGTTCGCGGGCATCGCGCCTCCCTCCGGGCTCTCCAGGGACGGCACCTCGACCATCTACCGGCGCTTCGAGATCCCGGCCGGCGAGCACACGCTGGCGGTAAAAATGAACGACAGCGTACGCATCAAGGACTTCAACTTCAGCAAGGCCGAGAAGGTGACGCTCAAGCCGGCGCAGATTCTGGTCATCGACTTCGACGCCGAGAAAGGCGGGGTCGTCTTCATTCAATGAGCGTCGCCGCCGAGAGCCTGCCGTCCACCACAGCCGCGGCTGCAATCGCAGTTGCGACCGGCTACATCCTGCCCGACGCCGACGCGCGGCTCAGGAAGCTCGCCCGCGGCTGGCTCTGGCTCGGCCTGCTGGCGCTGATCGGCTCCGGCATCCTGTCCATTCTGCTCGTCGTTTCCCGCACGCCGGGCGTGCAGACGCTCTTCCCGCTGGCCGATTTCTTCCACGTCGCGCTGGTGGTGCACGTCGATCTCTCGGTGCTGGTCTGGTTCATCTCGATCGGCGGCATTCTCTGGTCCCTGAGCGGCAGCACGCGCGCCATGCCGCTCGGGCAGGCGGCGCTGGCGGTGTCCGCGCTGGGCACCCTGCTGATGACGGCCTCGCCCTATATCGGCCGCGGCGGGCCGGTCATGGCCAACTACATCCCCGTGCTGGAAGACCCGGTCTTCCTGTGGGGGCTGATCATCCTCGGGGCGGGCTCGTCCCTGCTCGTGCTGCGCGGTTTCGTCGCGGCACCGCGTTTGTCATGGCCGCTCGACGGCGCCGGCGCGCTGCGCGCCGGGCTCACCCTTGGCCTCGTTCCCGCCGCCATTGCGCTGACCGCCTTCGCATGGTCGTACTTGACCACGCCCGGCACGCTCTCCGGCAAGGCTTACTACGAGATACTGTTTTGGGGCGGCGGCCACGCCCTGCAATTCATCTGGACCGCCTTCATGATCGCGGCCTGGCTGTGGCTGGCCAGCGCCTGCGGCGCGCGCGTGCCGATGCAGCCGCGCATCGCCCTGCTGATGTTCGCGCTGGCGACGGTGGGCGCGCTCGTCATCCCGGTCGCCTATCTGCTCTGGCCCGTGCATGCCGTGGAGCACCGCAACCTGCTCACTTTCGCCATGGGCCTGGGCGGCGGGCTGCCCATCCTGCCGGTGGCCTTGGCGGTGGTCGCCGGGCTGCGCCCCGGCACGCCGGTCGAGCCGGATGCGCGGCCGCTGCGCGCGGCGCTCTACTCGTCGCTGCTGCTGTTCTGCTTCGGCGGCATCATCGGGTTCATGATCGCCGGCAACAACGTCAAGATTCCCGCCCACTACCACGGCTGCATCGTCGGCGTGACGCTGTCGCTGATGGGCCTGGTCTACCACCTTCTGCCGCGCCTCGGCTACGGCATGCCGGCGCGCAGGCCCGCCACCTTCTCGTCCTACTGCTACGCGGTGGGCCAGGCCATGCACATCGGCGGCCTGATGTGGTCGGGCGGCTACGGCGTGCAGCGCAAGGTCGCCGGCGCCGAACAGGTTCTGCGCAGCACGCAGGAAATCGTGGCAATGGGCATCATGGGCCTGGGCGGCCTCGTCGCCATCATCGGCGGACTGGTTTTCGTGGTGGTGGTGATCAAGTCGATCCGCGTCGGCTCGAGGTAGCGCTCAGCGCCGTACAGCCACGCGCAACAATTGCCCGATGAAGACCGCCAGCGCCGCGGCGGCAGCCCAGGCCGCAACAGGCCAGCCGAGGGCAACGCACAGCCCGGCAACGACGAAGGCCAGTCCGCGCACGCCGCCGAATCGAGTCATAGCAGTGCGGGCCTCGTGATGCCACGCCGTCTGCACGCCGGGCCTGAGCCAGAGCGGGAGCAGCTGGCTCGCCGCGCCGGTGACCAGCGGCAGCAGGAAGGCGATGACGAAACCGAATATGGCATCGTTGCCGGCAAGACGGCCGTTGGCATGGCCGGCGCCGGCAAACAGCAGCGCGGCAAAGCCGAACAAGGCGAGGGCGAGAGAAGGCGCGGCCCCATGCAGCCGGCCCATCTCGTTCGGGAAATGCGCGGCCCAGGCCGTGCCGAGGCGCACCACGGCGATCAGCAGCAGCGCCATGCCGGCATAGGCGGCGGGCTTCAGCCAGGCGGCACCGGCCGCAATGAGCAGCACGCCGGCCACGGCCAGCGGCAAGTCGCCGCGCAGGCGGGCACCCGCTTTCTGGTCGGGACGTCCGGCGGCAGTCGGCAACAGCACTTGCAACGTGCCGATGGCCGTGAGGCCGATGAAGCCGAGCGTATTCAGATGCAGATGGAAGACGCGCAACGCTGCGCGCTGCCCCGGCAGCGCGCTCATGGCAAGTGCGGCAACGAGCGCCAGGGCGAGGCAAAGCACCGCGGCCAGGTACCAGTGCAGGCAAGGGTGCGGCGCGCCCAGCGCGGCCTTCGCGCGCCGCACGATCCACGCCGCCATGATGATCGAGGTGGCGAGCGCCAGCGCGGCGCCGGCGTGGCTGCCGGCACTGAAGAACTCAGGCAGAAAAAATGCGCCCGCCGCGAGCAGGCCGGCGCCGCTCGCGGCGAAAGGCAGGAAGTGCAGTGGCTGCGCCGGTGCGCGGCTGCGGGTGAGCACCGGCACAAAGTGCATCATGGCGCCAAAAATGAGCGGCATGATGCCTGCCGCGAAAGCGAGATGCGCCGCGGCGGCGGGTGCCGCCACAGTGAAGAGAATCAGCGCGACCGACGCCGCGACGCAGGCGACGGCGGCGGCAACAAGAACCGGCAGCAATTACTGCTTCCTGGCGAAGTCGATGACGATCTCGCCCGGCTCGCGCTTGACGTACTGGATCCCGACCTTCTCGCCGTAGCGGGCGCGCAGCTGGTCGAGCAGCGGCAGCGGATCGTGGTCGTTGCAGAAGCGCATGGTCTCGCCGGGGAACAGCGCGTCGAGCGCGCCGAAGATGGCGGCATGGCGGAAGCGCTTGGCGATGCCGCGCGCGTCGAAAGGGTAAAGCTGGTCGGCTTGCAGATGCAGATGCGGATGAGACATGGTTGTCCTCCTGGTGGGGTTAATCACTGCCGAATGCGGATGGCGGCCCGATTCTCCGCGCCGCCATCCGAACCGGCCTTGATTCAAATCATGGAAGAAAAATAATTAAACCCTTATATTCCATACACTTAGTAAGGTTAATTGCCGCCAAGCCACAACACTAACGGACACCACGATGCTCAAGTATTTCCACAAGCTCCTGCAATGGTTGTTCATGCGCGCCGAAGCAGTGTTCAACACCGCCTTCGGCGACAAGCTGAACCCTCTCTACCACCTCGGCACGATTACTTTCTTCCAGTTCTGGCTGGTTTCGATCAGCGGGCTCTACCTCTACATCTTCATGGACACGGGGGTCAAGGACGCCTATGAATCCATGGAGCAGATCACCCACGGCCAGTGGTGGCTGGGCGGCATCATGCGCAGCATTCACCGCTACGCCTCGGACGGCATGATCCTCACCATGCTGCTGCACATGGTGCGCCACTTCGGCTTCGACAAATACCGCGGCTTCCGCTGGTTCTCCTGGGTTACCGGTGTGATCCTCATCTGGCTGGTGTGCATCTCCGGCATCAACGGCTTCATGCTGCCGTGGGACAAGCTGGCACAGTTCGTTACCGTCGCCACCGCTGAAATGCTCGACTGGCTGCCCCTCTTCAAGGGCACCCTGATCCGCAATTTCATCTTCGAAGGCGCGGTGAACGACCGCCTGTTCACGCTGTTCGCCTTCATCCACCTCGGCGCGCCGCTGGTGGTGCTGATGCTGATGTGGATCCACGTGCAGCGCGTGCCGCGCGCCCACATCAACCCGCCGCGGGCGATCGCCATCGCCGTGACGCTCACCTTCCTGGCGCTGTCGCTAGTCAAGCCGGTAGTGAGCCAGGGGCCGGCCAACCTCTCGGTGGAGGTCACCTCACTCGATTTCGACTGGTTCCTGCTGCCGATCTACCCGCTCATTTACGACTGGCCGCTCGAACGCCTGTGGATCCTGCTCATCGGCGCCAGCGTGCTGCTCTTCCTCGCACCCTGGCTGCCGCCGCACCTGCTTCGCGGCGCCAAGGCCGAACTCGACATCTCCGTGCATCCGGACAACAAGACCATCAAGGCGCGTTTCGGCGAAACGATTCTGGACGCCGGCCTGCGCCAGGGCATCAACCTGCCCTACGAATGCCGCAATGGCGGCTGCGGCCTGTGCAAGTGCGCCGTGCTGAACGGCGAAGTCGATCCCGGCGTGTACCAGAACAGCGCGCTCAGCACTGCGGAGCGCGCCATGGGCAAGGTGCTGATGTGCTGCGCCACGCCGCTCTCCTACGTGGAGATCGAGTACGTGCCGGAAGTTGCGCTGGCGCGCACCCTGGTCAAGGAGTATCTAGGCCGCGTCGAGAAAATGGAACTGCTCAGCCACGACGTCATGCGCGTCATCATCAAGCTGCCTGAAGGGCAGAGGATTCCCTTCGTCGCAGGGCAGTACATCAACATCCTCCTCGATGACGGCGAGAGACGCGCCTTCTCCTTCGCCAGCGCGCCGCACGAGGCCGAGAACGTCGAACTGCAGATCCGCCTGGTGCCCGGCGGACGCTTCACCACTCACGTCTTCGAGGAAATGAAGGTAGGCGACCCGATCCTCTTCGAAGGCCCGCTCGGCGATTTCGTCCTGCGCGAATCCAGCCGTCCAATCATCTTCGTCGCCGGCGCCACCGGCTTCGCGCCGGTCAAGAGCATGGTCGAGGACGCCTTCCATCGCGGCATCAGGCGCGAGATCCGCCTCTACTGGGGCGTGCGCCGACCGGAGGATCTGTATCTGCCGCAACTGCCCGAACAATGGCAGCGCGAACACAGCAACTTCAAGTTCATCCCGGTGCTTTCCGAGCCGAAACCGGAAGACCACTGGACCGGCCGCACCGGCCTCGTGCACGAAGCCATCCTGCAGGACTTCCCCAGCCTGGCCGGCAACGAGATCTACGCTTGCGGCTCGGTGAAGATGGTCGAGGCAATCTTCCCGAAGCTCAAGAACCAGGGCGCCGAGGAAGGCATGTGCTTCTCCGACGCCTTCCGCATCTCGGGTCGCTCGATGGCGCTACAGGCGCCGGCGGAGCCGGAAAGAAATGGCCGCTGAGGCGTGAGTATCATGCGCCGGCCACCCGCCTTGGCTTGCTCGCCCCCAGGCAGGCCGGACGCGGGCTTCCCGGATCAGTGACTGGTGCCCGCCGAACGGGTGACCTTGTTGAAGACGTTGTACTTGCCGACCGGCTTCTTCGCCGGGATGCGCTTCACTTCCTTCAGAGTCTCGGCGTCGAAAACAATCAGCGCGCCGTCGTTCTCCCACAGGCTGGCGAGCGCGTATTTGCCGTCTTTAGTGAACTCGATGTGCGCCAGCGTCTTGCCCGGCACGGGCCTGAGCCGTGCCGCGACTTCCAGCGTGTTCTTGTCGATGACGGTAAGCGTGTCCTTGTGCTCGCGGCTCATCATGGAGTCCACCCAGGCGTAGCGCGTGTTCTCATGGCTGCGCATGAAGAAACCGGGGCCGGGGGTGCTGATCTGCTTGATGGTCTTCCAGTCCTTCACGTCGATGATGCTGACGAGGCCTTCCTTGAGGTTGGGCGTGGCCATGACGCGCCGGCCTTCGTGCATCCAGGAGATGCCGGAGCCGAGGTGCGGCATGCCCGGCAGGTCGACGCTGGCGATCTTCTTGCGCACGTCGAGATGCACCACCTGGCCCTGCTTGCCGTCGCGCGAGGAGCCCATCAGCTCTGAATAATCCTGCGTGAAATAGAAATCATCCAGGTAGTCGTCGAGCGGTGAACGGCGCGGGTTGAGGAAGCCGGGTATGAAGGCGCCCTCGCGGTACTTGAAATCATGGACCAGTCCGACCGGGATTTCCGGCGCCTTCGGGTCGTAGCTCACCTCCCATACTTCCGGCACGTCCTTCAGCGCTGCGACGAAGCTCCGGCGCGGCGCGGCGTCGTACACCGCGGAGACGCGCGAGGATCTCCTGCCCTCCTGGTCCGTCACCGGCAGGATCTTCACGAGCTTGAGATCGGCGTCGAGGATGACCAGCGTGTGCGGCAGATAGTTGGCCACGGCGACGTATTTGCCGTCGCCTGAGACGGCGGCATTGCGCGTGTTGATGCCGGCGCGCACTTCAACCACGGTCTTCAGGTTCCAGACGTCGAACTTCGAGACCCAGCCGTCGCGCGAGGCGAAGAAGACATAGCGCCCGTCCGGCGTGAACTTCGGTCCTCCGTGCAGGGCGAAGCGCGAGGGGAAACGGTGGATGGGCTCCAGCTTGTCGCCGTCGAGCACCGTGACATGGTGGTCGCCGCCTTCCACCACGATGAAAAGATTCATCATGTCGGCGACGAACTGCGGCTTGTCGGGCAGGCTGCCCGGCGCGTGATGCACGATGCGCGAGGCGCGGATCTCCTTCTCGCCCCATTGCGGCAAGGGCGTGATCGGCGTGTAGATGTAGTCCGCGAGCTGCTGGATTTCCTCCGGTTTCAGCACGTCCTTGAAGGGCGGCATCTGTACGGCGGGACGGCTGTCGCGGATCATCGCGGCGGCGGCGTCCTTCCTCAGGCGGGAGAGGTTCTCCGGCAGCAGGGCCGGGCCCATCAAGCCGAAGCGGTCGGCACCGTGGCACTCGGCGCAATGCTTGCGGTAGAGATCCTGCGCCGGCTCGGCGGCTGCGAGGGAAGTTGCAAGCAGATTTGAAACAACAAATGCCAGACCCAGCGGCAACAGGCCACGCAGAATAAAGCTCGCTTTCATCGGATGCCGATTTCCTCGTCGGTGAGATAGCAGCCCGGGTCCTCCGCCCACGGATCGCCGGTGAGCTGCTGGGCGCGAACGCGGGTGTTGCCGTCGCAGATGTCGAAATGGCGGCAGGCGCCGCAGCGGCCGCCGACCTTGCGCGGCTTGGCCTTGAGCCCGGCCATGATCGGGTCCGAGACGTCCGTCCAGATTTGCGAAAACGGCCGCTCGCGCACGTTGCCGAGGGTGTGGTGCCACCACATGGTGTCGGGATGCACGTTGCCGAGGTTGTCGATGTTGGCAACATTGACGCCGGAGGAATTGCCGCCCCACTGTACCAGCTTGGCGCGGATATGGTCTTCGAGATGCGGGAAGTTCTTCCGCACCCAGTAGAGCAGGTACACGCCGTCGGCGTCGTTGTTGCCGGTGGTGAACTCCCGGCGCAGCCCGCGCTGTTGATCGTCCCAGCAGGTGTCGAAGAGCATGTCCATCGCCCAGCGCGTCATCTGGTGGTGGGCGTCGTCCTTGCGGTTCTTGTTGCCGCGGCCGGCGTAGTTGAGGTGCGAGAAATAGAAGCGGTCGATGCCCTCGTCCTCGACCAGCCTGAGCAGGCCGGGCAGATCGTGGGCATTGTCCTGCGTCATGGTGAAACGCACGCCGACCTTGAGGCCGAGATCGCGGCAGAGGCGGATGCCGTGGAGGGATTTCTCATAGGCACCCGCCATGCGGCGGAACTTGTCGTGCGTTTCCCTGATGCCGTCCAGGCTGACGCCGACATAGTTGAAGTCGATCTCGGCGATGCGGTCGATGTTGGCTTCGGTGATGAGCGTGCCGTTGGAGGACAGGCCGACATAGAAGCCCATGCTCTTGGCGCGTTTCGCGATGTCGAAGATGTCGGGCCGCAGCAGCGGTTCGCCGCCGGAAAGGATCAGCACCGGCACTTGGTGCCGCTTGAGGTCGTCCATCACGCCGTAAATTTCCGCGGTGGACAGCTCGCCGGGGAAATCCTTGTCGGCGGAGATCGAGTAGCAGTGCTTGCAGGTGAGGTTGCAGCGGCGGATCAGGTTCCAGATCACCACCGGGCCGGGCGGATTGCGCTTCGGCCCCAGCGGCGTTGGGTGGGAAATTTCTTCCATGTACTGCGAGATGCGGAACACGTTCTCAGCCCTCCGCAGGGCCGCCCCA
The DNA here is from genome assembly GCA_013821865.1 of Rhodocyclaceae bacterium. GTDB lineage: Bacteria > Pseudomonadota > Gammaproteobacteria > Burkholderiales > Rhodocyclaceae > Desulfobacillus. The sequence goes on along the minus strand of PNJM01000002.1, from coordinate 13,431 downwards.
AGGAGGGGTGAAGTCAACAACATGGAAGCCGCGCAGCGGCTGAACCATCGTCACCCCTTTCCTCGGGAAAGGGGTCGGGGGATAGGTCGTCATCTCAGCCTCCGATGCGCAGGCCGGTCTTCTTCAGGATCCGGCTGCTGTAGAGCACGTCATGGGCGCGAGAGTCGCCGCCGAGCAGGTCGGCGATTCTCTGCACCTGCGTCTCCACTTCCTCGCGGCTCTTGCCATGCACCATGGCGAACAGGTTGTAGGGCCAGTGCGGCAGGTGGCGCGGGCGATGGTAGCAGTGGCTGACGAAGGGCAGGCGCCCGACCTGCTCGCCGAGTTTGTCGATGCACTCGTCGGGCACGTCCCACACGCTCATGCCGTTGGCGGTGTAGCCGAGGGCGTAATGGTTGGGCACGGCGCCGATGCGGCGGATCACGCCCGCGTCGAGCAGGCGGGTGAGGCGCGCCATGACGTCCTCCGCCCCCAGGCCGAGTTGTTCGGCCAGGGCATGGTAGGGGCGCGGCACCAGCGGCAGGCCGCCCTGCGTCGCCATGATCAGGCGGCGGTCGTCCGCATCGGGTTGCACGGTCCCGGCACCCATCACGCCGCCAGTTTCATTTCGACGAAGTACTCTTTCAGCTTGGGGAAAAGGTAGACCGCGAGGCCGGTCGATCGTTCGATCCGGCCGATCGCATCCTGAATCCCCTCCGGCGCTTCGGTCGCCAGCACGAACCACATATTCAGCGCATGTTCGCGCCTGTAGTTATGCGCCACTTCCGGCAGGGCGTTCACCTGCGCCGCCACGCGCTCGTAGTCGGCCTCGGGCACGGCCAGCGCGGCCAGCACGAAGGCGCCGCCCATGCGCTCGACCTGGAACATCGGGCCGAAGCGCGTCAGCGTCTTTTCTTCCAGCAGGCGGCCAAGCCGCGCGATCAACTCGGCCTCGGCGATGCCCAGCTTCTCCGCCGCCTCGCGGTAGGGCTCGTCGCAGATCGGGAAATCGCCCTGCAGGGCGTTGACGATGGCGCGGTCGATCTCATCCATGGGCGGGCTCGGCCAGCGGGATGTAATGGGCGCCGCGCTGCTTGAAGCGGCGGCGCGAGAAGAGCACCGCGTGCGGCACCTGTGACAGGCCGAGGCGCTCGCGCAGCGACGCGGCGGCCGCCTCGACCTCGCCGCGGGCGCGGCCGTGGATCATGCAGAACAGGTTGTAGGGCCATTCCGGCGCATGGCGGCGGCGCCGGTAGCACAGCGTGACTTCCGGCGCGGCGGCGAGCAGTCCGCCGACGCGCTCCACCTCGTCGTCCGGCAGATCCCAGACGACCATGGCGTTGGCGGTGTAGCCCAGTTCGTGGTGGCGCACCACGACGCCGAAGCGCTTGATGATGCCTTCGCCGCGCCAGCGCTTGAGCGTGGAGATGACCTCCGCCTCGTCCAGGTCCGCCTGTTCGCCGAGCCGGGCGAACGGCCGCGGCGCCAGATCGAGGCCGTGCTGGAGCGCGCCCATCAGCTTCTGTTCCTGCGCGGACAGCTCGCGCAGGTCGCCGGGCTCGATCCGGCGCGTGGAGCACGGCGCCTTGCACACGCCGGCGAGGTCGAAGCCGAGATCGATGTAGAACTCGTGCTCCAGCGGCAGCGAGATGACCCGGCAGCCGGTGTTGTGCTCGATGGCGGTCAGCGCCTCGGCCAGATGCACCTCGTCGCGCGCCGTGACGACGAACCACAGGTTGTAGCGATGCTCGCGCTCGTAGTTGTGATTGACCTCCGGCCTGCCGCTCACGCGCGCCGCGATCTCTTCCAGCCGCTCGGGCGGCGCCGCCAGGGCGGCGAGCGTGCTGGCGCCGACGCGGCGCGGCGCGAACACGGCGCCGACGCGGCTGACCACGCCGCCGGCCTGCAGGCGCTGCAGGGCGGCAAGGACGGTTTCCTCGTCGGCGCACAGGCGCCAGGCGATCTCCGCGAAAGGCTGCGCCTCCAGCGGAAAATCCCGCTGGAATTCGTTGATCAGGCGGAAATCCAATGAATCCATCAGAAACCGATGCGCGCCGCGCGGCTGGTGAAGAAGATGCCCGACGGGTTCTGCGCCGGCAACTCGGCCAATTTGGCGAAGCTGGCGGTGTCGTAAACCAAGACGCGGTTATCGTCGCGCGCCGAGATCCAGACGTTCTCGCCGCGCGGGGTGAACTCCATGTGCAGCACGGCCTTGCCCGGCGAGAACGTCTGCACGACCTTTTGCTCGAGCGTGTCGATGACCTGGATGTGGCTGTAGTCGGGAAAGGCGAAGTTCACCCAGATCTGGCGGCCGTCCGGCCGCGCCATGACGAATACCGGCTGGCCCTTGACGGGAATGCGGCCGACCTCCTGCCAGGTCGCGCTGTCGACCACCAGCACTTCGTGCTTGCCGATGGCGGGCAGGTAGACGCGCCCGCCGGCTACCGCCCAGCCGCGCAGGTGCGGCATCTTGAACACCGGCAGCTTCTCCATCCCCTTGCCGTAGCTGGCGAGGATCTTCCGCGCGCCCTGCTCCGGCTTCCACAGGTCGACCAGGGCGATGCCGTCCTCGCCGAAGAGGCCGGCCAGGTAGTGGCGCCCATCCGGCGTCACCAGGCCGTCGTAGGGCTGGCTGCCGATGCTGAGGAACTTGGTGACTTTAGGTTCGCGCGGCTTCGAAAGATCGGCCACCCAGATCTCGCCGGCATCGAACAGGGCGTAGGCAAACTTGTTGCCCGGCACATCAGCCAGGCCGACCACCTTGGAGCGGCGGCTGCCATCGCCGTAGGTGGCGGGAATATCGGCGAGCAGCTCGAGCGTCTCGGCATCGAACACCTTCACCCCGCCCGGCTCGTAGTTCTGCGCGGCGACCAGCCGGCCGTCCTGCGAGATGGCGCCGCCGATGGAATTGCCCGCCTGGATGATACGCCTGGCGATGCGCCGCCGCAGGAGGTCGACCTTGCTCAGGCCGCCGTCGCGGCCGAAGACGTAGGCGTAGCGGCCGTCGCGTGAATACACGGCGGAGGCGTGCGAGAGATCGCCCAGGCCCTCGACACGGCCGAGGATGGCGCGGGCGCTGGAGTCAATCACCGCCACGCTGCCGCCGGCGCGCTCGATGACGATGCCCAGATCGCCCGTGCCGCGCAAAGTAGCGCCGGAGCAGGCGGAAAGCAGCAGGGCGGCGAGGATGGAAAACGGGAATTTCATCAGCGTGTCTCTTCGGGAAAGCCGGCCATCAATTGGCGCACGATCCAGTCGGCCTCGGCTTCGGTCATGAAGGCGTTCCAGGGTGGCATGGGCGTGCCCGGCCGGCCGAGGAGCACAGTATAGCGGAGGGATTCCGCCGGCTTCTCGCGCAGGGCGTCCGGCAGCAGGGGCGGGCCGAGGCCGCCCTTCAGCGTCAGGCCGTGGCATGACCCGCAGTCCTGCCGCACCATGCGCACCAGCTCGCGCGCCCGCCCGGGCGAGGGATCGGCCGCCAGCAAGGCGGCCGGCGCCAGCAGGAACAAAAACAGGGCGGCAAGCACCCAGTCGGGAAAGTGGGCCATATCCGGACGACAAGTCATTTTAAGCCGCAGAATGCCTGCCGCAGCCGGCCAGCGCGTTGATATTTGTCAAGGCCATCGGGTAGGCTTGGTTCATGTGATGAGTGCGCCCTGCCGGGCGCACCAAGAAAAAGGGGCGCCGCAGCGCCCCTTTCCCGGTTCGAAGGACTGGATTGTTATTCGGCGTCGGACTTGTTGATTGCCAGCTTCTCGCGAATGCGGGCGGACTTGCCGGAGCGCTGGCGGAGGTAATAGAGCTTGGCGCGGCGCACGTCGCCCTTGCGCTTCACCTCGATGCCGGCGATCAGCGGCGAGTAGGTCTGGAAGGTCCGCTCGACGCCCTCGCCCGAGGAAATCTTGCGCACGGTGAAAGCGGAGTTGAGGCCGCGGTTGCGCTTGCCGATCACCACGCCCTCGTAGGCCTGCACGCGCTTGCGCTCGCCTTCGACCACGTTCACATTGACGATGACGGTGTCGCCCGGCGCAAAGTCGGGGAGGGTCTTGCCCAGGCGGGCGATTTCTTCCTGTTCCAGTTGCTGAATGAGGTTCATTGCTTCACTCCTGTTTCAAATGGCCTGTGGCCTTCCGTGCAGAGCATGCCGGGGCATGATGCGCGCGTTTGTCATTACTGCTTCGCTTGCTCCCGCTTGAACTCCTCAAGCAGGTTCAATTCTTCCTTGCTCAACGGGCGCCGTTCCAGCAAATCCGGCCGCCGCAGCCAGGTACGCCCCAGGGCCTGCTTCAGCCGCCAGCGCCGGATTTCGGCGTGGTGGCCGGACATCAGCACCGGCGGCACCGGCTCGCCTTCGTACACCTCGGGCCGGGTGTAGTGCGGGCAATCCAGCAATCCGTCGGCGAAGGATTCCTCCGCCGCCGAATCGGCATCGTTCAGCGCGCCGGGCAGTTGCCGCACCACGGCGTCGATCAGCGCCATCGCCGCGATCTCGCCGCCCGACATGACGAAATCGCCGAGCGAAATTTCTTCATCGACGCAACGCCCGATCAGGCGCTCGTCCACGCCCTCGTAGCGGCCGCAGAGCAGGATCGCGCCCCGCTCCTTCGACAGATCCAGCACGCGCCGGTGCGTCAGCGGCTTGCCCTGCGGCGAGAGGTAGATCACCTTCGCGCCGGGCCGGCGTCGCTTCGCGGCGCCGATCGCTTTTTCCAGCGGCTCGGCCAGCATCACCATGCCGGGACCGCCGCCGTAGGGCCGGTCGTCGACCGTGCGGTAATTGTCCGTCGCGAAATCGCGCGGATTCCACAGGTCGAGGCTCCACAGCCCCTGCTCGCGTGCCCGCCGCGTGATGCCCGATTCGGCCACCGCGGCGAACATCTCCGGGAACAGCGTGATGACGTCGAAGGCGATGCTCATGCTCACCAGTCCGACGCCCAGTCCACGCGGATCTTGCGTCCCGCGAGATCCACCTCCTTCACGACCGCCGCCACGAAGGGCAGCAGGCGCTCCTTGTCTCCGGCGCGCACGCGGAGCACCTCGTGCGCACCGCCGGAGAGCAGATCGGCCACATGGCCGAGACGCTCATCCGCCAGATTCACCACTTCCAGGCCGACCAGATCGGCCCAGTAGAACTCGTCGCCGGCAGTTGTCGGCAGGGCCTCGCGCGGCGCGCCGACATAAAGGCCGGTCAGCTTTTCCGCCGCGTTGCGATCGTCGATACCGTCGAAATGGGCGACGAGGCCCTTGCCGTGCGGGGTGCAATCCTTGATCTCATGGGCCTGCCAACCCTCGTCCGCGGCTTTCTCATCCGCGCCGAGCCACCAGCTCGGCATGCGCATCCACGAATCCGGGTCGTCCCCGAAGGGCTGGATCTTGACCCAGCCGCGGACTCCGAACGGGGCGGTGATGCGCCCCAGGACGATCATGCGTCCTTATTCCGTTTTTACGCGGCCGGCTGGGCGGCGAACTGCTTGACCAGGCGCGCCACGGTGGGCGACATCTGGGCGCCCTTGCCGGTCCAGTGCTCGATGCGCTGCATATCGACGCGCAGGCCCTGCTCCTTCTCGCCGGCAACGGGATTGTAGTAGCCCACGCGCTCGATACAGGCGCCATCGCGGCGCTTGCGCGAATCCATGACCACCATGTTGTAGAACGGCCGCTTCTTGGCGCCGCCACGGGCAAGTCGAATGACGACCATGTGCTGACCCTCGGTTGAAATCGGAAAAAGGGCGGTATTGTAGGCAGAAACCGCCGGAAAAACAAGATTTAATGCAACGCCTCAGCCGCCGAAGACCTCGCGGATGGTGGCCTGCACGGCCCGGGCGGCGGCGCGCGGGTCGGGCGCCTGGCGGATCGGCCGGCCGACGACGATGTAGTCGGCGCCATTCCTGAAGGCCTGGGCCACATCCACCGTGCGTTTCTGGTCGTCCGCCGGCTTGTTCTCCACCGGCCGGATGCCGGGAATCACCACCATCAGCCGGCTGCCCAGCTCGCGGCGGATCATCGGCGCCTCCAGGCCGGAGGAGACGATGCCGTCGCAGCCGGCCTCGAGGGCGCGGCGGGCGCGGGAGAGCACCAGCTTGTCCACGTCGCACCGGAAGCCGAGGTCGTCCAGGTCGCCGCGATCGAGGCTGGTCAGCACCGTCACGGCGAGGATCTTCAGGTCGCCCTTCTCCTTGCCGGCCGCCTCCATGACGGCCTGGTTGCCGTGCACCGTGGCGAAGGTGGCGCCGCGCCCGGCCAGGGCCCGCACCGCCGAGCGCACGGTTTCGGGAACGTCGAAGAACTTGAGGTCAACGAACACCTTCTTCTTCTGCGCGATCAGCCAGTCGAGCAACTCGAAATAACCGCCGGCCATGAACAGTTCCAGGCCGATCTTGTAGAAATGCGCGGCATCGCCCAGGCGCTCGACCAGGGCGCGCGCCGCGGCCGAATCGGCCACGTCGAGGGCAACGATCAGGCGCTCCTGCGGCGGAATCGGCTTGTCGGAAATCAGGGAGGCGGCGGTCATGGCAAGCTCTGCATCCGGAAAAGGCGCAATTATCCGCGCTTGGCGCTCCCAGCACAACGAAACGCCCATCCGGCTGCGGCTTCAACATGCCGGGGTATTCCTCTACAATGGTTTGATCATCGGCTCACCCAGGCCGCTTCGCCGGCCCCTTCGCCGCTTGACTCGCCCAGACAACAACATTTACCCCCGCCATCCGGAGGGTATGACCGACATCCTGGCCTGGCTCGCCGCGCCGATTCCGGCCGATCCGGCGCAGGACCTCCTTTCGCTCGACCGCTATCTCACCGCCCTCGACCAGTCGCTGCTCGATCCCGCCCGCTACCACCGCATCCTCGATCTCTTTTATGACCGCACGCACCGGCTCTCGCAGGAACTGAGGCCGCGGCTGTGTGAAGCGCACCTGCCGCTCGACCGCGAGTTGCGCGCTATGGCCGCCTCGCTCATCGAAGCCCACGGCCGGGTCGCGGCAGGTTACGAGCGCGTGAGCAAGGACGCCGGCGACCGGCTGGCCCACAACAAGCGGCGCAGTCCGGCCGTCATCGCCGGCCGCGCCCTGCGCAGCCTTGGCGAGCAGTACGAGACGAACTGCATGGTGGCAACCTCTACCCCGCCCGACCTGTGGCGCCGGGCGCACACGCTGGCGCGCACGGCGCGCGAGCACTTCGAGCCGGCGTCTACCGTGGTGCCCGGCGTCAGCCTCGACGCGGAGAATGGCTACAAGGCCATGCTGGCGCTCGCCGCGACGCAGCCCGAGGGCTTTGCGCCCGCCGAAATCGCATTGGCGAGCGACTACCTGGCGCACTTCTCCGCAGCGGTGGAGTTCCTCTCCGCAACGCCGGCCGAGGGCGACAGCACCTGGTACTGGGTCGACACCCAGCGAGACATGCCGCCGGTGCCGCCCGGCCGCCGTGTTCCGCCTCGTCATGGCGAACTGCTCTACTGTTCCTTCCAGCGGCTGGCGCGACTGCTCGGCGAACAGATTGCCGCGCTCGAAGCCGGCATGCCGCCGGGCAACCTCAGGCTGCCCGAGCATGCCGCCGGGCATGCCGGGCGCTGCGCGCTGAAGCGCCTGCAGTCCCATTGGTCGTCCCCGCCCCACCGCCAGCACGCCCGCCGCCACAACAACTACCGCGCCCAGGTCTGCATCGGCCTTGCCGATCTGTGGCACCTGCTCGAGCATGGCGAGGCGCCGGAAGGCGTGCAGGCCGGCGCGCCGCATGCCACGGAATGGATGGTGCTGAACGAGAGCCCGAGCGGTTTTGCCGTGATGCACGTATCGGGCGCGGTCGACGGCCTGGTGCCGGGCAGCGCCATCGCCTTGCGCGAGGCGCCGGAAAAACCCTGGAGCATCTGTGTCGTGCGCTGGATGAAAAGCGAGAACCCGGAGCACATCGAACTCGGGCTGGAACTCGTGGCCCCCACCGCGCGCTCGGTGCAACTGCTGTTTCGCAACGGCGACTCCAGCCAGCGGCCCACGCCCGGCCTGCTGCTGCCGGCCATTCCCGCGCTGCGCGACCATCCGGCGCTGCTGGCGCCCTCCGGCAGCTACGGTGCGCGCCGCTTCTTCATCGTTTCCGGCGACGACCATAATACCCAGGTGACGCAGGGACGGCTCCTGAGCCTCGACCTGCAGACCGGCTCGATCGAACTGTTCCAGTTCGAGCCCGACCCTTACCCGATATAGGCTCGGCGCCTCCCCGGGTTCGATTCGCCGAGCACGGCCGCCACCAGCGCGCCGGCCAGCACCACCAGCCACAGCAGGTAGAGCCAGACCAGGAAGATCGGCACCGCGGCGAATGCGCCGTAGATCAGCGTGTAGGTCGGAAACTTCGCCACGTAGATGCCGAACAGACGCTGTACGAGCGAGAAGCCGAGGGCGGCGGCCGACCCCCCCGCGACGGCATGCCACGGCTCGACGCGGCGGTTCGGCATGGCGTAGTAGAGAAAAGCGAACAGCGTGGCGAGCATCGCCACGGGCAGCGTCTTCAGGAACAGGTCCGTCACCCATCTCGGCTCATCGACGAGGCCGAGGGAGGCGGTGACGAGATAGGTCGTGGCGGCAATGCTCGCGCCGAGCGCAATCGGCCCCAGCACCAGCGCGCCGAAGTAGATGGCCACGCGCCGGACGAGCGGGCGAGGCTGCTTCACCCGCCAGATCCGGCCGAATGCGTGATCGACGCTCAGCATGAGCATGATCGCGGTGACCACGATCATTGCCGTGCCGATGGCCGTGAGTTTCCCGGCTTTGAGGGAGAACTGCAGCGCATAGGTCGCGACAAACTTGCCGGCCTTCTCGGGCAGCAGGTTGGCGAGCAGGAAGCCGCGCAGCGCCTCGCCGAGGCCGGAAAACAATTCGAATCGGGAAATCAGCACCAGCGCCACGGCGAGCAGCGGCACGAGGGCCAGCAGCGTCGTGAAGGCGAGGCTCGCCGCCGTCTGCATGCAGCGTTCCTCGCGGAACCGCTCGACGAAACGGCAGATGAAATCCGGCAACGGGCCCACCAGGCGCATGCAGCGACACCTCTCCGATAGAATGACGGGATTCTACCGGAACATTTTTCGCATGATCCCCACTGTCCGCATGCTCAACCTGACGGCCGCCGCGAGCCTGGTCGCGCTGATCTTCTTCAGCCTGGCCTGGGAATTGTGGCTGGCGCCGCTGCGGCCGGGCGGCTCCATGCTGGCGCTGAAACCGCTGCCGCTGATGGCGGCGGTGTTCGGCATCCTGCGCGGCCGGCGCTACACCCACCAGTGGACGTCAATGCTGGCGCTGGCTTATGTGGCGGAGGGCATAGTGCGGGCGATGAGCGACCGCGGCCCGTCGCAACAGCTTGCCGCGGCCGAGATCGTACTGGCTTCGGTGCTGTTCTTTTCCTGCGTGTTCTATGCGCGGCTGACGACCGGAGGAAGTCGCCGCGGGAGGCGGGCGTCGATGCGGTCGAAGACGTAGATCGGCCTTCAGGCCGACCTACACCCGGAATGCGCTGACCGCGGCGCGCGTGCTTGCCGCCAGCCCTTCCAGCTGATGCGCCGTGTCCGCCGCCTCGCGCGTGGCCGCGCTGTTCTCTTCCGACATCTGGGCGATCTTCTCGACGTTGGCGGCGATGTCGTTGCTGGCCACGCTCTGCTCTTTCAGCGCGCTGGAAATCTCGTTCACGGCCGAAACCACGCGCTGGGCGCCGTCGCTGATGCCCGCCATGGAATCGCCGGCGCGGCCCGCCATGCCGACGCCTTCTTCGACACGCGTCACGGCCTGCTGCATGGTGCCGACCGCCGCCAGCGCGCTCGACTGCACGGCATCGATCATGCCGCTGATTTCGGTGGTGGCCTGGGCCGTGCGCTCGGCCAGCTTGCGCACCTCGTCGGCGACGACGGCGAATCCGCGCCCCTGCTCTCCCGCGCGCGCCGCCTCGATGGCGGCATTGAGCGCGAGCAGATTGGTCTGTTCGGCAACATCCTTGATGACCTGCACGATGCCGGAGATCTTCTGCGAGCTCTCCCCCATGGCCCGGATGGTCGCGGATGCCTCGCCCACGGTCCTGGCAATGCGCTCCATCTCCGACACGGTGCCCTGGATCACGCCCTTGCCCTGCTGCGACAGGCTTCCGGTTTCATCAGTCACCTGGCGCGCCTCGGCGGCGCTGTCCGAGACATGGTTGATGCTCACCGTCATCTCCTCGACCGCCGCCGCCATGCTGGATGCAGCCTCGCTCTGATGCGCGGAACTGGTGGCGATCTGCTCCGACGCCGTGGCAAGCTGCTGGGCCGCGCTGGCGACGCCCTCGGCGTTGGCCGTCAGGTCGGCGATCATCTTGCGCAGGCTGTGCTGCATCCCTTTCATGGCCGCCAGCAGGCTGGTGGCGTCGCCGGCCTTGAGGCGAATCTCGGCGGTAAGGTCGCCCTGGGCGATTTTCTCCACCGCCGCCTTGGCCTCGTCCGGCTCGCCGCCCAGCGGGCGCGTCACCGAGCGGATGATCCAGAGGGAGAGCATGGCCGCGATCAGCGCCGCGACGGCAAGGAAGGCCATCAGCAGGTTGCGCGCGGCAACATAGGTGTCATGGGAAGCCTGTCCGGTATCCTCCAGGATCTTGCCCTGGACCTTGATCAGTTTGTCCACCGATGCCAGCAGCGCGTCAAGGGCCGGCACGGTTTCGGCCGCCATCAGTCGCGAGGCTTCCCCATCCTTGCCGGTGTCGAGCAGCTTGCCGACATTCGAGAACGAAGCGACATAGATCTTGCGCTTCTCCCGGATCTCGCCGAGTGCGGCCTTGCCTTCCGGCTTGTAGAGCAGCTTGTCCAGTTCCTCGAGCTTCGCCGTGATGGCCTCAACGTTGGACGCGATGCGCTGCTTCACCGGGCCGCGCTCCGAGACATGGAACAGCAGGAAGGTTTCCCGCGCATTGGCGTTCATCAGGTCGATGGCATCGTTGGCCAGCACGGTCTTCTGCCAGTCCTTGGTGACGATGCGCCCGACCATGTCGTCCACCGCGTCGAGGCGCGTCAGCCCCAGCACGACGGAGATGAGCAGCATGATGAAAAACAGGCCGAAGCCCAGCGTGAGCCGCAATGCAATAGTCAGTTTTCCGGACATGTTTGTCTCCTCCATGAAAAACTCCTCTTTCTGTCTCTCGCTGAAAGCGCGGGGCGCAGAACCGGGAATATTTATGAGTAAAGCATCGGCCGGCAGGACAAAAACTTTAGGAAAACATTAACCTATTGCTTTTACAATATTTTATGACACTCGGGCAGGGCAAAATAAAACGCGGCTCTCTTGCCGGGCGCCGTCGTCGGCCGTCCGGCGCGTGACATGCGCTACTGCCCCCTGCCTATATTCAGCAATTCGGCGGCCGCGAGAACTTCCTGCGCCACTTCGCCGATCTTGCGCCGCTGGCTGCGCGCGGTGGAACGCAGCATCTCGAAGGCCTGCTGCCGGTCGAGGCGGCGGCGCTCCATCATGAGGCCGATCGCCATGCTCACTTCGCGGCCTTCGGAAAGCGCGGTCTGCAGCTGCCTCTCGGTTTCGCGCAGCTTCCCGAGTTCCGCCGCGCGGGCCAGCGCCGCCTCGATGGCGGGCACGAGCTGGGGCATATCGACGGGCTTGACGACATAGCCGAGCGCGCCGCATTCGGCCGCCTGCCGCACGATGTCCGGTTCGCTGTAGGCAGTGAGGAAAATGAACGGCACCTCGCCCGTCTCCCGCAACTGCCGCGCCAGGTCCAGTCCCGACCGGCCGGGCATGCGCATGTCGAGGACCGCAAGGTCCGGCAGCTCGACGGCCAGCACGCGCAGCGCCTCTTCGGCCGAGCCGGCGGCCTGCACCGCATAGCCGGCCTGCTCCAGGCCGTTGGCGAGCGTCGCCAGAACCAGCCTGTCGTCATCGACCAGCAGGATCTTGCGCGGCTCCGCCTTCCTGGCTTCCTTCATGACGCACCTCCGATATTTGCCCCATGGATACGACCGGGGGCTCAAGCGACAGCAGGGTTTCCACCCCGTCCGCGCAATTGCCGATGGACAGGCGCGCTCCCTCGCGCGGCAACAGCGACCTGACCAGCTGCAGCCCGACGCCGGTTCCCTTCTGCATGGAAAAATCGAATCCCGCGGCAAGGCGCCCCGGATTGACGATCCTTACCTCGGCACGCGCACCCTCGCCGCCCAGCGCAACCCGGATGGCCCGCCCCTCTCCGGCCGAGCCATGCTTCACTGCGTTGACCATGAGTTCGTTGAGCAGCAGCGCCACAGCCACAGCCTCGGCCTCGCACACAAGGGCGGCATGGGAACGGCTGACCGCCACATCGAGACTGAAGCGGCCCCGCATGAGGCTTTCCACACTGGCGGCGATGCTGGGCACAAGTTCGCATAGCGCCACCTGGCCGGTCGCCGTCCTGCTCTGCAGGCCGTGGATCACGGCGACGGTCTGCACCTGGCAGATGGCCTGCCCCATGGCCGGCCGCAACTCGGGATGGGCTGCCGCGAGCTGGCGCAGCATGCCGGTGATGCCCTGCAGGTTGTTCTTGATGCGATGGTGCACCTCCCGCACCAGGGCGTCGCGCTGGGCCGCGGCCGCGTCGAGCCTCCTCTGCTCGGCATCCTTGCGCTCGGTCACATCCTTCGACGTGCCGGCCACCATGCGCTCGCCCGAGGCGTCCAGCAGCGGAAAACAGCGCGCCGATATCCAGCGCAACGCGCCGTCGGGTCGGCGGATGCGGTATTCGACGCTGGCCGGCCCCGTTTTTTGTGCTTGCTTGTAGCGCTGAAAGGCCTCGGCATCCTCCGGATGAACCATGCGCGACACCACCCCCGGATCGGCATAAGCCACTTCGCGCGGGATGCCGAACACCCTTTCCAAGGCCGGATTGACATAGACGAGCCTGCCATCCTCGACCGAACGTATCCAGGCGACCTCATGCATCTGTTCGGCGAAGGGAAACATCAGGCGCTCGAATTCCGGCAACGGGCCGGGCGCGTACATGGCCGGCGTAAGGTCGGACACGATGGCCACGCGGGCCGCGCGCCCGTCATGGACAATGTTCATGCTGATGATGTTCACCTTGAGCACCCGGCCGTCCTTGGCCTTGTGCCGCCATATGCCGGCATAGCGCAGGCCGGGCGGCGAGCCATCGGCGAGAAGATTCCTGATGCGGGCGACGTCTTCCGGCGGGCAGATATCGAGAATGGTCAAACGCAGGAATTCCTCCGCGCCATAGCCGTAAAGGCGCAGCGCCTCTGCATTGGCCGCCAGGATGGCAAGGTTTTCGGTGTCGTAAATGAATACCGGGACGAGGGCATGCTCGATGCCTTCCGGCGAGCGAAGCATCTCATCGGCAGGAAGCGCCAAAGCCTCCGGCGGCAGGTTGCACCCTGCGACGCTTGCGGCACGGTCCGGACTGGGTAAGGTATTCATTGCTTCCGGTAACGGCCGCAATAGGATTTTGTTTAGACCC
>PNJM01000001.1 GCA_013821865.1 Rhodocyclaceae bacterium | reverse complement strand
AGTTGTAGATGCCGCCCTTGCCCTGCTTGTCGCCGGGATACCAGTTCTGCACCGTCGAGTACTTGATCTGCGCGTTGTCCATGGCGATCAGCTCGACCACCGCGGCATGCAGCTGGTTCTCGTCGCGCATCGGCGCCGTGCAGCCTTCCAGGTAGCTGACATAGCTGCCCTCGTCGGCGACGATCAGCGTGCGCTCGAACTGGCCGGTATTTTTCGCGTTGATGCGGAAGTAGGTCGACAGCTCCATCGGGCAGCGCACGCCCTTCGGCACATAGACGAAGGAGCCGTCGGAAAACACCGCCGAGTTGAGGCCGGCGTAGAAGTTGTCGCCCGGCGGCACCACGGTGCCGAGGTATTTCTGCACCAGCTCCGGGTGCTCGCGCACCGCCTCGGAAAACGAACAGAAGATGATGCCCATCTCGCCCAGCTTCGCCTTGAAGGTGGTCGCCACCGACACCGAGTCGAACACCGCATCCACCGCCACGCCGGCCAGGATGGCGCGCTCGTGCAGCGGCACGCCCAGCTTCTCGTAGGTGCGCAGCAGCTCGGGATCGACTTCGTCCAGGCTCTTCGGCCGGTCCTTGTCCTGTTTGGGCGCGGCGTAGTAGTAGATGTCCTGGTAGTCGATCGGCGGGAAATGCACGTGCGCCCAGTGCGGATGCTCCATCGCCTGCCATTTCCGGAACGCCTTTAGGCGCCACTCCAGCATGAACTCCGGCTCGCCCTTCTTGGACGAAATCAGGCGGACGATGTCCTCGCCGAGGCCCTTCGGCATCGGCTCCATTTCAATGTCCGTGACGAAGCCGGCCGCGTATTCCCGGTCGAGAAACTGGTTGAGTTGTCCGCTCGTCTCGCTCATGACTGCCTCCCCTGGCGCAGTTGCACGCTCCGCGCCGGTGCCTGGCCGGAAGTCCGCGCAGGCGGCCGGATCATGTCGGCCAGCGACACCTCCTCCAGCGCGCGCCGCACGGCGCCATTGATGCGGCGCCAGTTGCCGCGGATGATGCAGGTATCTTCCTGCGTGCACGCGCCTTCCACGGCGCTGCATTCGGTCAGGCCGAAAGGCTGCTCCTCCATGGCGTCGATGATCTCGGCCACGGTGATCAGTTCCGGCGAGCGGGCCAGCGTGTAGCCGCCGGCGGCGCCGCGCACCGACAGCACCAGCGTGTCGCGGCCGAGCATCTTGAGGATCTTGCTCACCGTCGGCTGGCCGAGATGCAGCGCCTGCGCGATCTCGCCGGCGTTGAACAACTGGTCCGGCCGCCGCGCCATGTAGGCGGTCACCATCGTGCCGTAGTCGGCCAGCTTGCTGATGCGCAGCATGTCAGCCTTCCGCGTCCTCGCTCGTGCGAGTTGCGGCCGCAACGCAGTCCATGCCCTCTCCGGCCGGCACTTCGAGATAGGCCGCCGAGCGGGCAAGAAAGCAGGGAATGCTGTTTTCGGGTTCCATTTCCGTCTCCATTCCTTCGTTCTGTTTCATACAGTACTAATTTAGTACCTTTTTAAGAAAAATGCAAGTCCTTGCAATCGTCGGCACGGCATGCGGGCAATTCTGTCGGTGCTGCTGGAGTGGCCATGTGGGCACAGAATCAACAATCCGTTGCGCATCATGTAATTACGCTGGCAACATGGCGTTCGTATCATTAAATTGTCCGGATGCTGTCGTCCGTGTGATAACTAGCAATCTGATCGGCGGAGCCCCTATGTCCATACGCATCGTCCAGCTTGGTTCACCGAGGAAAGCGGGGGAAGGCATTCGCTTGGGAACCGTCCGCCGTCCGCCGCGCGGCGTACCGAAGTCGGAGTTCGCCAAGCGCGATTTCTACGACGTGTGGCTGCCGAATCTCTCGCCGAGCCCGGAACTGGTGAAAGAGGCCCAGGCG
Source organism: Rhodocyclaceae bacterium (assembly GCA_013821865.1). Lineage (GTDB taxonomy): Bacteria > Pseudomonadota > Gammaproteobacteria > Burkholderiales > Rhodocyclaceae > Desulfobacillus. The sequence goes on along the minus strand of PNJM01000001.1, from coordinate 27,337 downwards.
GCGCATGACGAAAAGTCATGGGCCGCTTTTCACAGGAAATTCCGCGCCGAAATGAACGCGCCGGAGAACAGCCGGGTTCTCGACCTGCTGGCGGCGCTGTCGCACCAGACCAGTCTGTCCCTGGGCTGCTACTGCGACGACGAAAGCCGCTGCCACCGTTCCGTCCTGCGGCAACTGCTGCTGGAGCGCGACGCCGACCTGGCGTAGCGTCCCGGTGCAGGCGGCCCGGCATGCGGGCTCAAGTAAATCCTTTCTCTGCCGTTATGCCCAGCATGAAGAAACGGCTACTGCCTCTCGGGATCAAGAATCAGACCAAAACGGAGCTTCCCGCGCTGATTGCCCTGGAAGCCATCGGGCAGTCCTGGTTCAGCGAGAGCCACCGCTCCGACCTGCTGGCGATAGGGCTGGTTGCGCAGATACTGGCCGAAGAGGGAAGCTTCATTCACATGATCGCCGGCGAACTCATCGCGTTTCTGCAGGCCGGCGAATTGAATATCGACGAGGTTCGGCCCGTCGTCATGGATATCACGGTCTGGCTCCAGGTTCAGCCCAACGGCCGCATCGATGAGGCGATCGAACAGTTGATGCGGCAGCAAAGCGGAAGCACGGAACTCGTCAAACCGGCCTGACGACGATCACCTCCGGGTCGTCGGCGTGATCGAGCAGGAGGGCGCGCACTCGCTCCTGCCACAGGCGGCCGAATTCGCGCTTCTGCTCCTCGCTGGCCACGCCGCCGATGCACATCCCCATCAGTTCGCGCATGCGCAGGTCGCCCGGCACGCGGCCCAGGTTCGCCGCGACTTCCACGGCAGCACCGGTATCGACGCGCCTGAAACGAATCTCCGCACTCACCTTGGCATTGAAGAAGAGCAGGTTGCGCCGGTCGAAGCGCCCGCCGAGGCCCTTGAAGCCGGTGTCCTGCGTGGCGCCGGTGATGAGGCTGACGATGTTGGCGATGACGCCGGTGACGCCGCTGCTGCGATCTTCGCCGAACTCGGCACGGATCGCGCCGCGCTCGGGCGTGGCGCCGGGGTAGAGTGCATCCAGCGCCTTCGCCGTCATGAGCCAGGCGGACGCCACGGTCGGGCAGGAATGCCCCGCCGCCTTGACCGCGTCGAGGTAGCGGTATTCGAAGATGCCGCCCTCGGCCGCGCCGAGGAATTCGGCGAGCGGGTCGCGCACGGTGATGCTGCACACCTGGTCGAAGAAAGCCGGGTAGTTCATGGGGTTTCTCTTGTCTGGGTTGGGGAGTGGAAAGCTAGCCCGAAGCGCTCGGACGCCGGTATGACCCCTGCTGTCGCAGTTCAAGAATCCCGTTCCAGCACCGCCGCGTAGAAGCCATCCGTGCCGTGCTTGTGCGGCGAGAGGCGGAAGTCCTCGCCGCACTCCAGCACGATGCCCTGCTGGGCGAGGATTTCCTGCGCCGACACCTTGTGGAATTCCGCATGGGCGGCGAGGAAATCGGCAACGACCTTCTCGTTCTCCTCGGGCAGGATGCTGCAGGTGGCGTACACCAGCCGGCCGCCCTTCTTCACCAGGCGCGAGGCGCCCTTGAGGATGTCGTGCTGCTTGCGCGTGAGTTCGTCCACGCCCTCCGGCGTCTGGCGCCACTTGAGGTCGGGGTTGCGCCGCAGCGTGCCGAGGCCGCTGCACGGCGCGTCGACCAGCACGCGGTCGATCTTGCCGGCCAGGCGCTTGACCCTCAGGTCGTTCTCGTTGGAGATCACCACCGGGTGCACGTTCGACAGCCCCGAGCGCGCCACGCGCGTGCGCAGGCGCGCCAGGCGCTTGTCCGACACGTCGAAGGCGTAGAGCCGGCCGGTGGAGCGCATCAGCGCGCCCAGCAGCAGCGTCTTGCCGCCGGCGCCGGCGCAGAAATCGACCACCATCTCGCCGCGCCTCGGCCCGAGCAGGTAGCCGAGCAGTTGGCTGCCCTCGTCCTGCACCTCGATCGCACCGGAGAGATAGAGCGGATGGCGCTGCAGCGCCGGCTTGGCCTTGAGGCGGATGGCGAGCGGCGACAGCTTGCCCGCCTCGGCCTCGATGCCTTCTTCCGCAAGCTGTTTGAGCACGTCCTCGCGCTCGACCTTGAACGTATTCACGCGCAGATCGAGCGGCGCGCCCTGGTTGAGGCCCTGCGCCAGTTCCAGCATCTCGAAAGGTTCCATGTGCTCCAGCAGGCGGCCCGCCAGCCAGTCGGGGAAATCGGCCTGCTCGGCCAGGGTCAGATCCGCCGTCGTGCGGCCCTTGAGTGCGGCGATCCAGTCCGCCTCCTTCGCCTTGAGCAGATCGGCGAGCTGGCGCTGGCTGTTGCCGAACAGGCGCACCAGCGCCGCCAGCACCAGGCGCCGCGGCGTGACATCGGGCGCGAGCAGGTGCTCCAGCAGCCGCTTGCGCCGCAGGATGGCGAAGGCCGTCTCGGCCACGAAGCCGCGGTCGTTCTGCCCCAGCAGGCGATGGTCGCGGAAGAATTTCGACAGCACGGCGTCCGCCGGCTGCCCGAACTTGAGCAGCTCGTTGAGCGCGGTGATCGTCGCGTCGATCAGTTTAGGTGTGATACGCATGTTCTCTTTCTTATTCGGCACGTTCGGCCAGTCCTGTTCCGTCAATTTCGATCTCGACCGCCGTCTGGTCGAAGATGTCGCCCTTGCGGTCGATGTGCCTGATGCGCAGCGGCAGGTTGCGATGTTCCGGCGTCAGCCAGAACTCGGTCGTTTGCTCGCCCTCTCCCGCCAGCGTGCGATAGTGCAGCGCGCGCAACACGCCGAAACGCGTGGCCAGCTTTTCTGCGTCGACCAGCTCGAACACGTAGCGGCTGTAGTTCTTGCCGGTGGCGATCATCATTTCCACGCGTGCCGGCGCACCCATCAGTCCGAGCTGGTAGAGATGGCTCAGCAGGTCCTGCGCGCCTTCTGTCATCGCAGCTTCGCGCCGCACGCGGCCGGCATCCGACAGCACGACCCGCATCGACTCCGGGTCGAGGCGCGCCGCCTCCGCGGCCTGGCCGTTGCGCTCGGCCCGATACTCGCGCGGCACCAGGCCGGCGGCGCCGATGGTGCCTTCGCTGGACAGCACCACCTTCACCGGCCGGAACAGCGCCACCAACCCGGTGGTCTCGGTCACGGCCTGCAGCGCATAGCTCGTGCCGTCGTGGCGCCAGCTATGCACCGACTCGCCCAGCTGCATGCCCTGCTCGCCTTCGCCGCGTGTGACGACGAAGCGGATGCGCCCCTGGCGCGGCAGCGTGATCTCGACAGGCGCGGCAGCAATCGGTGCAGCCGGTTGCTGCGCGGCAATCGGTGCCGGCGCCGGCTCGGCGGCGGCAGGCTGCTCCGGCATCGGCGCGGCGGGTGCAACCGGTGCGGCATCACGCACCGGCGCGAGCCGCGGTTTCCGCGCCTTTGGCTGCACCGGCCGCGGCGGCGCCGCGGCCTGCGGGCGCGGTTGCGCAATTTGCGCCTGCAGGGTGACCGACATGCCGGGTTCGTCGTTCATCAGCGGCAGGCGCCAGCCGGGACCGCTTACCGCGGCGAAATGGATCAGCAAGGAGAGCGCCAAGGCGGCGAGCAGGCGACGGTCCATCCCCGAAAGCCGCACCAGCGGCTCAAGTCGCTCCCCTCTCCCGCGCGGGGGAGAGAGGTTGGTGGAGGAGGCTGTCGTCCGATTGCGGCACGAGCAGCACGGCGGCGTTGCGGCACTCGCCGTCGAGCAGCACGCGGCCGTCCCCCGTCAGCATCAGCCTTCCCTCGACCAACCAGCGCACCGCCTGCGGATAGGCAACATGCTCCTGCGCCAGCACGCGCGCGGCGAGGGTGTCCTCGGTGTCGTCCGCATACACCGGTACCGCGGCCTGGATGATGACGGGCCCGTTGTCCAGTGTCGGCGTGACGAAATGCACCGTGCAGCCGTGGATGCGCACGCCGGCCTCGATGGCGCGCCGGTGCGTGTGCAGGCCGGGGAAGGACGGCAGCAGGGACGGATGGATGTTCACCAGGCGGCCGTGGAAGCGGCGCACGAACTCGTCGCCGAGGATACGCATGAAGCCGGCCAGCACGACGAGGTCCGGCTGGTGCCGCGCGATCTCCGCGCCGAGGGCAGCGTCGAACAGCTCGCGCGAGGCATGCTCGGCATGGGCCACCACCGCCGTGGCGATGCCGTGGCTGCGCGCGATTCCCAGCCCCGCTGCGTCCGGCCTGTTGCTGATAACGGCGGCGATGCGGCACGGCAGCTTCGCCTTGAGCATGGCTTCCATGTTGCTGCCGCGGCCGGAGATCAGGATGACGATCGACTTCATGTTCTTCACTAAAATTTGACGGGCAAAAACAGCGCCGTCGCCACGTTCTGGATGACCTTGACCACCGTGCGGCTGGTCTTGTCGGCGATGATCCTGGACAGGAGGTCGAGATTGCCGATCATCTTGCCGAACTCCCGCTCGAAGGACAGGTTGCGCACCGGGCCGCTCGCCTCGTTCGAGATCAGGAACAGCTCGCCGCCCGCGGCATGCGCGTTCGACAGCTTCCACACCGCGATCTCGACATTGCGCGCGGCGTTGTGCAGCGCCTGCGGATCGAGATCGTCAAGCACGAAAAATTCAGCCTTGTCGTGGAACGACGCCTGGATCATGCCGCCCAGCCCCGCCACGAAGGCCAGCACGCGGTCGCCCGCGTAGTCCTCGCGGAAAGCCAGCTGGATCGCTTCCGTGCCGCGCTTGCCTTCGAGTTCGGCAAATCTCCACTCGTGCCGCCCCTCGAAGATGCGCGCCACGGCCGCTTCGACGCTCGCCTGGCCGCTTTTGCGCCACTCGCGCGGGTTGCGCCGGTAGAGCTTTTCAGCGAGGAGCTTCAGGCTGGCGAAAATCTCGCGCTGGTGCGCCTCGGCGACGCGGTCGATGTCCGTCTTGGCCAGCTGACCGGGGTCGAACCCGCTACTGCCTGCCTTACCCGGGGCGGTGCCGCTGCCGGTATTGGCGCAAGCAGCCAATAGGGGCAGGAAAATCAATGGGATAAGCCGCAGAAACATGGCCAATGATAGCGCAAAGCCCGTTGACCGGGCCAAGCGCCTGTCCTGCAAGGAAAAATGTCGAGGCTTAGCTGGCCCGGTGCTTCAGATAGCCCACCACCGCCGGCATCACCGAGACGGCGGCGATGACCAGGATGACCAGCGTCAGATTGTCTTTCACGATGGGCAGGTTGCCGAACCAGAAGCCGGCCAGCGTGAGCGAAACGACCCATAGCACGGCGCCGGCGATGTTGAATGCCTGAAAACGCATAAGGGACATCTGGGCAATGCCGGCGACGAAGGGCGCGAAAGTGCGCAGGATGGGCAGGAAGCGGGTTATGACAATGGTTTTGCCGCCGTGACGTTCGTAAAACGCATGCGCCGCCTCGAGCGCCTTCTTGTTGAAGAAGCGCGAATCCTCCCACTGGAACACCTTCGGCCCGAGGTAGCGGCCGATCGAGTAATTCACGCTGTTGCCGAGCACCGCGGCGGCGATCAGCGAGACATTCAGCGCCGTCACGTCCATGCCGCCCGTCGCGGCCAGGGCGCCGGCGACAAAGAGCAGCGAATCGCCGGGCAGGAAGGGCGTCACCACCAGCCCCGTCTCGCAGAAGACGATGACGAAGAGGATGGCATACACCCACGCGCCGTGCTGGGCGAGCAGGGCGGCGAGGTGCTTGTCGAGGTGGACGACGATGTCCCAGAAGAGCGCGAGGAGTTCCATGAGGCCACGAGGGTAAAAAAGCCCGCAGAGTATAATTCATCCGCAACGCCATGCCCTCAATCAAGCCCCTTCCAGACCTGCTCATCAGCCAGATCGCCGCCGGCGAGGTGGTCGAGCGCCCGGCTTCAGTACTCAAGGAACTGCTGGAGAACAGCCTGGATGCCGGGGCGTGGGACATTTCCGTGCAACTCGCCGAGGGCGGCGTGCGCCAGATCCGCGTCGCCGACGACGGCTGCGGCATCCTGCGCGACGAACTGCCGCTGGCGCTGGCGCGCCACGCCACCAGCAAGATCGCCTCGCTGGAAGACCTCGAACACGTCGCCTCGCTCGGCTTCCGCGGCGAGGCGCTGGCCTCCATCGCCTCGGTCGCCCGCGTCTCCATCACCAGCCGGGTGCGCGAGGCGGCGCACGCCTACCGCATCGACGCGGCGGACATGGCCATTGCGCCGGCCGCGCTCAATGCCGGCACGGTGATCGAGGTGGCCGACCTCTACTTCAACACGCCGGCACGGCGGAAATTCCTCAAGACCGGGCAGACGGAGTATGCCCATTGCGAGGAGGCGTTCCGCCGCATCGCGCTGGCGCGGCCGTCGGTGGCCTTCCAGTTGCAGCACAACGGCCGGGTCGGCCATCGCCTCGCCGCGAGCGATCTGCCGCGGCGCGTGGCCGAGATGCTCGGCGATGAGTTCGCCGCGCAGGCCCGGCCCTTCGAAGCCGCCGCCGGCAGCCTGCGCCTCATGGGCTATGCCGCGCTGCCGGCCTACTCGCGCGCCAGCCGCGACGCCCAGTATTTCTTCGTCAACAACCGCTTCGTGCGCGACAAGCTGCTGGCCCACGCCGTGCGCGAAGCCTACGCGGACGTCCTCCACGGCAGCCGCCACCCGGCCTACGTGCTGTTCCTGGAACTCGACCCCTACGGCGTCGACGTGAACGTGCACCCGTCCAAGACCGAGGTGCGCTTTCGCGACGGCCGCGCCATCCATCAATTCATCTTCCACGCGCTGCAACGCACCTTGGCGGCACCGCTCTCGCATGCATCCGCCGCGCCAGTTTCCCAGGCCGCCTCTTCGCCCGCGACGCAATGGGGACAGCAGTCTGCCATGCCGCGCCAGCAGGCGCTGGGCGTCGAGCAGCCGGTCGCGGCCTATTACGATTTCGTCCGCCCCTCTGCCATGCCGGCGCCACGCATCGGCGAGAGCGCACCAGGCGAGGCGCCGCCGCTCGGCTATGCGCTGGCCCAGCTGCACGGCGTCTATATCCTGGCGCAGAACGCAACGGGGCTCGTGCTGGTCGACATGCACGCCGCCCACGAGCGCATCCTCTACGAGAAGCTGAAGAACGCGCTCGACGACAGCGGCGCGGCGTCGCAGCAGCTTCTCATCCCCGCCGTGCTGGCGGCCGGCGGCGAGGAAATGGCCGCCGCGCAGGAGCATGCCGACACGCTGCGCCGTCTCGGCTTCGAGATCGCCCCGGCCGGGCCGCGCGAACTTGCGGTGCGCGCCGTGCCGGCCCTGCTCGCCAACGCGAAAGTTCCAGATTTGGTGCGAGCGCTGCTCGCCGACATGGAAAAGCTCGGCGCCAGCCGCGCCGCCGCCGAACATCGCAACGAGCTGCTGGCGACCCTGGCCTGCCACGGCGCCGTGCGCGCGCACCGCTCGCTCAGCCTGCCCGAGATGAACGCCCTGCTGCGCGAGATGGAAGCCACCGAGCGCGCCGACCAGTGCAACCACGGCCGGCCGACATGGACGCAGCTCGGCATGGACGATCTCGACCGCCTGTTCCTGCGTGGCCGCTAAGCCCCCCTCTCCGCACCCGTCGGGTGCGGCAAATCAGTCACCCCCGCCCCCGGGGCGGGGGACGGGGGGCGGGGGACAACCGCGCGCCCATGAGGAGGATGGCCGGCTCCCACCGGCCATCCTCCTCATGGGCCCGACCGCCAGCGGCAAGACCGCGGTCGTGCTGGAACTGGCGATGCGCCTGCCGGTGGAGATCGTCAGCGTGGATTCGGCGCAGGTCTACCGCGATATGGACATCGGCACGGCCAAGCCGGATCGCGCCACGCTCGAACGATTCCCGCACCACCTGATCGACCTCATCAGCCCGGAGGAAAGCTATTCCGCCGCCCGCTTCCGCGCCGATGCCCTGCGCCTGATGGCGGAGATCAAGGCGCGCGGGCGCATCCCGCTGCTGGCCGGCGGCACCATGCTCTACTTCAAGGCCCTGCGCGAGGGGCTCTCCGATCTGCCCCCGGCCGACCCGGACATCCGCCGCAAGATCGACGAGGATGCGCGGGCGCGCGGCTGGCCGGCCCTGCACGCGGAACTGGCCATGCTCGATCCCGCCAGCGGCGCACGCCTGAAGCCCAACGACGCGCAGCGCATCCAGCGCGCGCTGGAGATCGTGCGCCTGACGGGCGCACCGCTGGCGGACGGCTTCGCGCGCAGGAGCAGCGAAGCGCCGCCCTATCGCCTCATTGCGCTCGGGCTGATGCCTTCCGACCGCGCCGTGCTGCACGAACGCATTGCACGGCGCTTCGAGGTCATGCTCGAAGCCGGCCTGCTGGATGAGGTCGCCGCCCTGCGAAGAAAATATCGTCTCGATGCGAACCTGCCCTCGATGCGCTGCGTCGGCTACCGGCAGGCGTGGGAATTCCTCGAAGGCAACTGTGATCGAACGACGCTGCGCGAGAAGGCCGTCGCCGCCACGCGCCAGCTGGCCAAGCGGCAGATGACCTGGCAGCGCGGCATGCCGGACGTGCCGCTGCTCGACTGCCTTGCGGCCGGCCTTGCGTCACGCGTGGCGCAGGCCATCGAGGAGCGGCTGGCTGCCATCTGACACTCCCTCAAGTCCGAACCGGTTCGCGCCGTTATACCTCCCGTTATAGCGGCCAGAATCGGAGCATTTCTTGCAGGCTATCGAACGCGTCCCCCCGGCTGATGAAGTCGTCCCGGAACAAGAATCCGCCACGTCCGCAGGCCGGTTTTTCCGCCTGAAGGCGGCTTTTCGCAGTGGACTCGATATCTTGCACAATGCGTGGGCAAACGGGCTGGGCAGACTGCGTGGCAAACCGGCAGCAGAAGCGGAAAGCGAGGAAGGAAAACCCGCGGCAGCCGAGCGCAAAGCCGGCTGGCGGAGGGAAAGCGCGCCTGCCGAGGACAAGGAAGTGGCAAAGGCCGAACCGCGGCGCTGGCGTGGCCTGCTGGCCTACATGACCGCCGCCCTGATCGGCGCACTCGCCGGCAGTGGCGGCGCCTACTATCTCTTCTCCGGAGTCGTCGCACACCAGTCGGCCGAAATCAGCCGCCAGCAGGAAGAGATCGCCCAGCAGAAAGCCCTGCTCTCCGGCTACGAGAAAATTCTGGTCCTGGAAAACCGGAAGATCGAGGTCGAGCAGGCCAAGCTGACAGATCAGGAAAAAGCGCTTGCCCAGGATCACAAGAAGCTGGAGGAAGATCAGGCAAAATTGGCAGAGGCCAAGAAGAGCCAGTGGGCGCAACTCGAGCAGGATCGGGCGAAGAACGCCTATCGGCCCGACGCGGCGCCCCCCGCAGGAAACAAGGCTCAGCCGGGCACGGCCAGGACGGGCGATTGCGAACTGCGATCCGGCAACATCGGCGACGCGCTCAAGAACTGCCTCCAGGAGTTCAACCGGCAGTAGGTCAGGTGCCGCCTTCTTCGCGCTTCGGACAACCCAGGGGGCGGTCGCAGGCGGGCAGCGGGCAGCGGTAGGGCGCATCGGCCCGGCGCTGTATGAAGCAGGTGAAGGCGCTCGATCCGGCGGCCATCAGCCAGAAGAGAAAGAAGCCGATGGAATAGATGGCCACCCGCGACATTTCGTGCTGTACGCCGAATATCTGCAGGTCCTGCGGGTCGAACAGCGTGAAGAAGATCGTCTCGGCGATGCCGCCGACGACGAAGGATGGCCAGAGTATCCAGATCATTTGCTTCATTTGTCTCTCTCCCGGGAAATTGGCCGGTCTGTGCCGGCTCCGTTTTTTTATCTGCCGCTTTCCAGCGGCTTGAGCACCACTTCTCCTTCAGTCAGGCTGGCCGCGCCGGCCAGCCGCCAGGTCGCCGCCTCATCCTCGATCACCACTTGCCAGCGTCCCGCCGGCAGTTCCACGGCCGGGCCGGTGTAAACGCCGCCCTGCCCCGTCAGCAGCAGCGCCTGGTCGAGCCCGCTGCGCGTCGGATGGGACAGCGTCAGCCGGACGCGCGGCGGCAGCACGACACCGGGGCGGCCGGCGAGCCGCAATCGGGCCTGCCCTTCGCGCGCGGCAAGCCGCGCCTCGAGGCCCATCGCCTGCGCCCGCTCGGCCCGCGCCAGCGTACGGTTGATGGCGAGGCCCTGCTTGTAATAGTCGTCGGCCACCAGGCCGTCGTTGCTGCGCACGGCAAGCCAGAGCGTGATGACGCCGGCAACGACGACCACCGCGGGTCCGGCCATGAGCAGCCACGGCCAGCGGTGGCGGTACCAGGGTTGTGCGGCATCGGTATTCATCGCATCGTCCCTCACGGCAGCAGGAAACTGGCTTTCTCGCGCACATTGACGTCGTCGTGATTGAGGGCGCGCACTTCGAAATAGATGCGGTTGGAGCCGCGCTTGCCGGCATCCGGTTCGGCACGCACGCGCACGGAGACGCTCTGCGTGGTGGCGGCGGGAACCTCGACGATGCGCTCCGATGCGATCTGCAGCGCGTCCATGCCGGTGACGCTGAGGGCGAAGCGGCGCGGCTCCTCTGCCATATTCATGACCTGCAGCCGGAACAGGTTTTCGATCCGGCCGCCTTCGACCTCGCGCGCCAGCGCCGCGCGGTCGCGGATGACATCGACCTTGAGCGGCACGCGCACCGCAAGCGCCCAGGCGGCGGCGATGACGATGGCCGACAGGACGGAACCATAGAGCAGCGTGCGCGGCCGCGCAATGTGGCGGACGATCTCGCGCGCGCCCCAGTGCTCCTTGAGGGCATGCTCGGTCGAGTAACGGATGAGGCCGCGCGGGTAGCTCATCTTGTCCATCACCTGATCGCAGGCATCGATGCAGGCCGAGCAGCCGATGCATTCGTACTGCAACCCCTCGCGGATATCAATGCCGACGGGACAGACCTGTACGCAGATGCTGCAATCCACGCAATCGCCCTTGCCGGCCGCCTTATGATCGCTCTTTTTCGAACGCGAGCCGCGCGGCTCGCCGCGCTCGGTGTCATAGGTGACGATCAGCGTGTCCGGATCGAACATGACGCCCTGGAAGCGGGCGTAGGGACACATGTACTTGCACACCTGCTCGCGCATGAAGCCGGCGTTGCCCCAGGTAGCGAAGCCATAGAAGAGAATCCAGAAAATCTGCCACGGGCCGAGTTGCCAGGATACGACTTCGTGCATCAGTGTCCTGATCGGCGTGAAGTAGCCGACGAAAGTGAAGCCCGTCCACAGGCCGATGACGATCCACGCCAAATGCTTGGCCGACTTGAGGCCGAGCTTGCGCGCGCTCATCGGCGCAGCGTCGAGCTTCATGCGGGCCGCGCGGTCGCCTTCGAAGAGCTTCTCGACCCACATGAATATCTCGGTGTAGACCGTTTGCGGACAGGCGTAGCCGCAGAACAACCTGCCGGCCACCGCGGTGAACAGGAACAGGGCCAGCGCCGAGATGATGAGCAGGACGGCGAGGTAGAAAACGTCCTGCGGCCAGAAGACCAGGCCGAGGATGTAGAACTTGCGTTCGACCAGATCGAACAGGACAGCCTGGCGACCGTTCCATTCGACCCAGCACAGGCCGTAGAAAAGGATCTGGGTAAACCAGACGAAAATCCAGCGCCAGGTGGCGAAGATCCCGCTCACCGAGCGGGCGTAGATTTTCTTCTGTGCTTCGTAAAGGACATCCTCCTTGATCGGGATGATCTTGGCGCTGCCTTGCCTGGGGGCCGGTTCGGCCATGGTGAAGCTCTCGGTCGGGGAAAACTGTTTCCGGGCACATGCCCGGAAACAGTCATGAGACAGTTTTATTTTTTATCGGTTCGCGCCGCATCGGCGGACAGGCCGTAAACATACGCTGCCAGCAGATGCGCCTTGGCCTCGCCGAGAAATTCCTTGTGCGCCGGCATCTGATTATTGCGGCCCTTGGCGATGCCCTCCAGGATGGTGGTCTCGGAGGAGCCGTAGAGCCAGGTCTGGTCGGTCAGGTTGGGCGCGCCGACCGCCTGCATGCCCTTGCCGTCCGGCCCGTGGCAGGCCGAGCAGGAGGCGGCGAACTTCTCCTTGCCGCGGGCGACCCGGATCGAGTCGGCCGCCAGCCCGGAGAGCGAGCGCACGTAGTGGGCCGCATCCTTGGCCTCCTCGCCGGCCAAGAGGCCGGGCGGCATGACGCCGTTGCGCCCCTCCAGGATGCTCTGCTTGATCTGCTCCGGCTCGCCGCCGTAGAGCCAGTCGCTGTCGGCGAGGTTGGGGAAGCCCTTGGCGCCGCGCGCATCCGAGCCGTGGCACTGGGCGCAGTAGGTGACGAAGAGGCGCTCGCCCATCTGCCGGGCCTTCGGGTCGGCCGCCACGCTCTTCAAATCCTGCCTGGCGAACTGCTCGAAGATCGGCGCATATTGGGCATTGGCCTTCTGCATCTCGTCCTCATACTCCCTGGCCGAGGTCCAGCCGAAGGAGCCCTTGTAGCTGCCCAGGCCCGGATAGACGGCGAGATAGCCCAGGGCGAAGACGATGGTGATGTAGAACAGCCACATCCACCAGCGCGGCAGGGGGTTGTTGTATTCCTGCAGGTCCTCGTCCCAGACATGGTCCTTCAGTTCCGGCTCGGCCCCGGCCGGGACCTGCTTCACCTTGCTTTGCATCCACAGGAACACGCCGCAGCCGAGAATGCTGACGCCGGTGACGAGCGCCACATAGACGCTCCAGAAACCGCTGACGAAATCACTCATGATGAGATTCCTTGCTAGCGCTGCGGGCCGAAGCCGGCAGCTCGTCTTCCGCAAATGGCAGATTGGCCGCCTCGTCGAAGGCCTGTTTCTGCCTGCCGCTCCAGGCCCACAGCACGATGCCGATGAACGTGGCGAAGGCCAGCACCGTGACGAACGAACGCAGGTCGTTGATGTCCATGGCTTACCTCGTCTGCTTGAGCGCCGTGCCCAGCCCCTGCAGGTAGGCGACGAGCGCGTCGAGTTCGGTCTTGCCCTTCAGCTGGGTGGCGGCGTCCTTGATATCCTCGTCGGTATAGGGCACGCCAACTAGGCGCAGGGCCCGCATCCTGGCTTCGATGTCGCTGCCGTCGAGCGGCCGGTCGAGCCAGAAGTAGGCCGGCATGTTGGATTCCGGCACCACGTCGCGCGGGTTGAGCAGGTGCACGCGGTGCCACTCGTCCGAGTAGCGGCCGCCGACGCGGTGCAGGTCCGGGCCGGTGCGCTTCGAGCCCCACTGGAACGGGTGGTCATAGACGAACTCGCCGGCCACCGAGTAGTGGCCGTAGCGCTCGGTTTCGGCGCGGAAGGGGCGGATCATCTGCGAATGGCAGTTGTAGCAGCCTTCGCGCAGGTAGATGTCGCGGCCCGACAGTTGCACCGCGGTGTAGGGTTTCAGGCCGGCCACCGGCTGCGTCGTCGATTTCTGGAAAAACAGCGGGACGATCTCGACCAGGCCGCCGACGGAGACAACCAGCAGCACGAAAACGATCATCCAGCCGATCTTGCGCTCAATGAAATCATGCGTGAGTTTCATGTCATGTCTCCTGAAGGGCCGCCCCGAGGGGGGCATGCGCCCCCTCGGGGGGCAGCGAACGAATGTGAGCGTGGGGGTACATGTCTCTTCTCCCGATCAGGCGTGTTGACCGGCCGCAGGGGCCAGCACCGGCGCGTCGTAAGCCTTCTGGCCGGCGACCGTCTTCCAGGTGTTCCAGGCCATGATGAGCATGCCGGAGAGGAAGAGGAGGCCGCCGAGGAGGCGGATGCTCCAGAACGGATAGGTGGCCTTGACGCTCTCGACGAAGGCGTAGGTGAGCGTGCCGTCGGCGTTGGTGGCGCGCCACATCAGGCCCTGCATCACCCCGGCGATCCACATGGCGGCGATGTAGAGCACGACGCCGATGGTGGACACCCAGAAATGCACGTTGATGAGGCGGACCGAGTACATCTCCTTCCGGCCGAACAGGCGCGGGATCAGGTAGTAGATGGAGCCGATGGAAATCATCGCCACCCAGCCCAGGGCCCCCGAATGCACGTGGCCGACGGTCCAGTCGGTGTAGTGCGAGAGGGCGTTCACCGTCTTGATCGACATCATCGGGCCTTCGAAGGTGCTCATGCCGTAGAAGGACAGGCTGGTGATGAGGAACTTGAGGATCGGGTCGTCGCGCAGTTTGTGCCAGGCGCCGGACAGGGTCATGATGCCGTTGATCATGCCACCCCAGGACGGCGCCAGCAGGATCAGCGAGAACATCATGCCGATCGACTGGGCCCAGTCGGGCAGCGCCGTGTAGTGCAGGTGGTGCGGGCCGGCCCACATGTAGGTGAAGATGAGGGCCCAGAAGTGCACCACCGAGAGGCGATAGGAGTACACCGGGCGCCCGGCCTGCTTGGGCACGAAGTAGTACATCATGCCGAGGAAGCCGGCGGTGAGGAAGAAGCCCACCGCGTTGTGGCCGTACCACCACTGGATCATGGCATCCTGCACGCCGGCGTAGCAGGAGTAGCTCTTGAAGAGCGAGACCGGAATCTCGCAGCTGTTGACCAGGTGCAGCAGGGCCACGGCGAGGATGAAGCCGCCGTAGAACCAGTTGGCGACGTAGATGTGGCTGGCCTTTCGCGTGGCGATGGTGCCGAAGAAGACCACGGCATAGGAGACCCACACCAGGGTGATGAGGATGTCGATCGGCCACTCCAGCTCGGCGTACTCCTTGCCGCTGGTCATGCCCAGCGGCAGGGTCACGGCCGCCGCGACGATGACGGCCTGCCAGCCCCAGAAGGTGAAGGCGGCCAGGCCGTCGGAGAACAGCCGCACGTGGCTGGTGCGCTGCACCACGTAATAGCTCGTGGCGAACAGCGCCGAGCCGCCGAAGGCGAAGATGACGGCGTTGGTGTGCAGCGGCCGCAATCGGCCGTAGGACAGCCAGGAGGTCAGGTTCAGTTCGGGCCAGACAAGTTGGGCGGCGATGACGACGCCGACCAACATGCCCACGATGCCCCACACCACCGTCATGATGGCGAACTGGCGCACAACCTTGTAGTTGTAGGTCGCTTCTGTTTGCATGATGGATACCCCAGTAGTACGAAAACGAAGTTTCAGCGCAGGCTCGGTTCGCGAAGCAAACGTCAAGCGAAGCGGCCGAAGCTAAAGCGATTCCCGTTTGCGCCCGTTTTTGTCAGGCATCGGATTGGCCGAAGGATACTCCAGGAACAATCCGCCGATGATTGATTTATATCAAATATATCGTGGTCGCAAAGTTTGATATCGCTAGATTGACGCTGGAAAAGCGCGTGTAGTTGACGCCGGCGCCAACATAGGGGCGGAACTGGCCGTCGGGCAGGAAGTGGTATTGCAGCGTCAGGGTCGGCGGCAGGTGCCTGAACGTACCGGCCTTGAAGGCACCGATCGCGCTTTGCGTCACCTCCACGCCATGCTTCTGCGGCACGGTGAGGATCAGTTCGGCGGCGATGTTCTTCGTGATGAAGTAGCTTATATCAACTTCCGGAATGGTCTTGTCCGAGGCGCGGATGGCGTCCGACGGTACCGCCAGCGCCGGAATGGCGTCGGACTTGTTCGTCATGTCGAGATTGACCGCACGCACGCGAACCATCCAAGGACCGTCGGCGGCGAATGCACTGGGGACAGCCAATGCGGCGGAAGCGATTGTCAGGGCCAGAAGCCGTTTCATCAAGTGTTTCATCAAGAACTCCCCTAGTTGAAAAAATTGAAATTCCGTATCGCTTATCGCTTTCGTGGACATGCCTGGCCAGCCACACCTTGAGATAATCGGATATTGTTATCCTAATATAGGATGTGGCGGCCGTGCATTCCGGAACCATGACGCACGTCAACCTTTGTGTCCGCGCGACGACGCTTCGAACTGGAAATGCCGGCTTGCATCAACTTCGATGCTGGTCGCGATGAAACGGAGGAAGAGCAGCACCGGCGAGAGAATCGCCGGGCGGATGGGGGGGCGTCAGGCAGCGTTTGTTCGCGCTACCGCTTCCAGTTCCCGAAGATCGATCAGCCGAACATGGCGCCGGTTTGTGGCGATGAGGCCTGCGTTCTGGAATCGGGTCAGAATGCGACAGACCGTCTCCTCGGCAATGCCGAGATAGTTGCCGATGTCGCCGCGGGACATGCTCAAGTGAAACTGGGTCGGGGAATAATTGCGGGCGGCGAAGCGCCTGGACAGACCGATCAGGTATTCGGCCAGGCGTTCCTCGGCGTTCCTTCGCCCGAGCAGCAGCATGAGTTCCTCGTCCTGGCGGATATGTCCGCTCATTATTTTCAGCATCTGGTACTGGATCGAGGGGATGCTTTGCGCCAGTTCCCCGAGCCGCTCGGCCTCCACCTTGCAAACAGACGTTGTTTCGAGCGCCCGCGCTTCGCAACTGTACCGCCCCGAATCGAGCGCGCTCAATCCCAGGAGTTCGCCCGCGATATGGAAGCCGGTGATTTGCACGCGCCCGTCCGGAGTGCAAACACAAGTCTTGACCGAGCCGCTGCGGATCGCATAAATGAAGTCGAAGCGGTCTCCCGGCCTGAAGAGGCGTTGCCCGCGCTTATAGATCTCCTTGCGCCTGACGATGCTCTCCAGCAGCGTCATATCGGCCTGATGCAGGCCGAGCGGAAGGCACAACCGGTAGACCCCGCACTGAGCACAGGCAATCGGCTCGCAGGGTCGATCGGGCGCCGAACGGAGTGGCGTTACCTTCGAACCAGGCATGTCTTTCATGCTCTCCCCGATGCGCAATCGAGTTATGGGCGTTTGTTCGCGTTTTAGTTACGGGCGCTGCCCGCGCGGCGGGCCCGGATTCCCTGCGCCTGGACGAGAATCGCTGGTCCTTTGCCTTGCGCGACTCCCTTGGCTTCCAGTGCGGCAAACGGAAGTTCCGTGAGTCGATATTTCCCGCTCTGAACTGCCGCGGCAAGCTTGCCGAGGGTCTGCTGATTCAGGAGTTTCACGATTCTCGTCTTGATCGGCTTCCACTGGGCGTGCATGGGGCAGGCCGTCTCGTCGCCGCATATCTTCAACCCGAGCACGCAGTTCTCGGTCAAGCCCGGACCTTCGATCAGCGTGAGAATCTGCATCAAATCGGTCTTTTCGCCGCCCTCACGCAGACACACGCCGCCTTGCCGGCCGCGAAGGGAATAGATAAGTTTTGCGCGGCCGAGGCTTTGCATAATTTTCGCAAGATATGGCGGCGGCACGCCGAGGCGCTCGGCGACCGTGCGGATCAACACGGGAACGCCGCGCGGCTGGGTCGCGACGAAAATGAGGGACTGAATGGCGTATTGGCTGGTGCGGGACAGAATCATCGTCGAAGAGTTCCCTGGCGGGAGCATATGGCGATATAAATATCTCAATATACACTTATTAGGCGCACAAAAAAAAGGGGGTGCGCTGGTGCGCACCCCAACCCCAACAGAGAGACAAGACTTCAGACTTGCAAGCCGGAACGGAACCCTGTCGCAGAGAACTGCATACAGCCCGGCCCGCCTCCAAGACCAAAACCTTGACGCAAGTATGGGAAATTGCGGGCCGGAAAAAATTGACATGGATCAAAGCCACCTCAAATATGAGAGCCGGCCGCAGTGATTCTCAGGTTTTTTCGTCCTTCTTCCGCCCCGCCTCGCCGGTGGAGTCACTCTTCGGCTTGTCGTCATCCATGAGAACGCGATAGGCCGGCCCTTCCAGATCGTCGAACTGGCCGCTGCGCACGGACCACCAGAACACGACTCCGATGAGGAATACCAGCACCACCGAAAGCGGAATGAGGATGTAGAGAATCTCCATCAGCGTGCCCCCTCCCCGCCCGGCTGCAGCCGCAGCGCGTTGGCCACGACCAGCAGCGAGCTCATCGACATGCCGACGCCGGCCATCCACGGCGTGATCAGGCCGAACATGGCGAGCGGGATCGCCACGAAATTGTAGGCGAAGGCCCAGCCCAGGTTCTGCCGGATGATCGAGAGCGTGCGCCGCGCCAGCCTGACCGCCTGCTCGATCTGCCCGAGACCCTCTCCGAGCAGGACGATGTCGGCCTGGTTGCGCGCCAGCTCGGTGCCGCCGCCCATGGCTATGGACACCTGGGCCTGGGCCAGCACCGGCGCATCATTCACACCGTCACCCGTCATCGCTACCAGCGCGCCTTCGCGCTGCAGGCGGGCAATGAATCCGTGCTTGTCCTGCGGCGCCATGCCGCCGTGGGCATCGTCGATTTGCAGTCCCTGCGCCACGCGCGCCACCGCCGCAGGCGAGTCGCCGGAGAGCAGCGTCACCTTGCAGCCGAGTTGCCGCAGGCCGGCGACCAGTTCGCGCGCCTGCGGCCGCAGCTCGTCGCCGAGGCGGAACAGCGCAATCCAGCCATCCGCATCCGCCAGCGCGACGCAGGTATCGCCCGCCGCCGCCAGCGCGGCCGCGTCCGGCGGCAAAGGCTTGCCGTGCAATGCCCCGGCGAACTCGATGCGGCCGATGCGCAGCCGCCGCCCTTCGATGACGCCCTCGACGCCCTGTCCGGTATATGCCTGCAATCCCTGCGCCTCCGGCAGCGTGCCGCCCGTGCCGAAAGCCTGCCGCAAGCCGATCCCGACGGCATGCTCGGAGCCCTGCTCCAGCGCCGCAGCAAGCCGCTGTGCTTCGGCCGCCGGCATCCCGCCCGGGGCCAGCACTTCCAGCATGCGCAAGCGGCCCCAGGTCAGCGTGCCGGTCTTGTCGAAAACGAAATGGTCGGCCCGCGCCAGCGCCTCGATGGCATGGCCGCGCGAGACGAGCAGTCCGAGACGGGACAGCGCGCCCGTCGCCACCGCCAGGGCCGCCGGCGTGGCGAGGGACAAGGCGCAGGGGCAGCTCACGACCAGCACCGAAACGAATACCCACAGCGCGCGCTGCGGATCGATCTGGCTCCAAATCACGCCGGTGGACACCGCCAGCACCAGCAGCGCGGCGACGAACCAGGCGGCAACGCGGTCAGCCAGTACCACCACGCGCGGCTTCTCGGTGATGGCGCGCTCCATCAGCCGGACGATCGAGGCGAGCCGCGTCGCCTCGCCGACCTTCTCCACCCGCAGCACCAGCGGGCTGCGCATGTTCACCGTGCCGCCGGTCACCTCGCCGCCCTCCTCCTTGGCAATGGACCGGCTCTCTCCGGTCAGCAGCGATTCGTCCACTTCGCTCTTCCCCTGCATGACCACGCCGTCGGCGGGAATGGTCTGGCCCGGCGCGACAAGCACGATATCGCCGGCGGCGAGCGCGGATACCGCGACGCGTTCGGCCTCCAGCGAAGGAAAGGCATTGAGCCGTTCGGCAAAGGCCGGCAGTGCCCGGCCGACGCGCTCGATGGAGCGCACCGCCTTCTGCCGCGCCAGCATCTC
Source organism: Rhodocyclaceae bacterium (assembly GCA_013821865.1). GTDB lineage: Bacteria > Pseudomonadota > Gammaproteobacteria > Burkholderiales > Rhodocyclaceae > Desulfobacillus. The sequence continues at coordinate 8,067 of PNJM01000001.1, read as the reverse complement.
CAGGTAGCGTCCGCCCAGGAGCAGGAAGACGAACATCGTCACCGAATCGAAATAGACTTCGCCCGTCCCGGCAAGCGTGGCCCAGAGGCTGGCGGCGAAGGCGGCGCCGATACCCAGGGCCACCGGCACATCCATGCCGACGCGCATGAGGCGGAGGTCGCGCCAGGCATTGCGGAAGAACGGCGCCGCGGAATAGAGCACGACGGGCAGCGTCAGCACCAGGCTGGCCCAGCGCATGAGCGCTTCGATGTCCGCGCTCATCGTGCCCTCTTCCGCCAGGTACACCGGCACCGCGTACATCATCACCTGCATCATGCCGAAGCCGGCGACGAACAGGCGCCACAACGCGGCGCGGCGCTCCTTGCGCGCCAGTTCCTCGGAGCGGGCGGCATCGTAGGGGTAGGCGTGATAGCCGATCGCGGCAACGGCGGCAAGGATGCCGGAAAGTTTTATCTGCCGTTCATCCCAGCGCACGCGCGCCCGGCGCGTGGCGTAGTTGATGTCGACCGCCGTGACGCCGGCCTGGCGCGTGAGATGCTGCTCGTTCAGCCAGACGCAGGCGGCGCAGGTGATGCCTTCGAGGATGAGCGAGGCTTCGCGCTCATGCCCGGAAAGAGGCTGCACGAAGCTCTTCTGGATGTCGGGATGGTCGTACAGGCCGAGGTCGTGCAGCACCGCGGGCATGGCCTCGCGCGGACTCTCCGGCAGGGCATCGCGGTGGTCGTAGTAGTCCGCCAGGCCGTTGTCGACGATCGCCTGGGCCACCGCCTGGCAGCCGGCGCAGCACATCGCGTGCGGCGCGGCGGCGATGGTGACGGCGAAATGCGCGCCCTGCGGAATCGGCAGGCCGCAGTGATAACAAGCTTCGGGTTTCGGGTTTCGGGTTTCGGGTTTCGAGTTGAAGTCCACGGCTGTACCGCCCTAACTCGAAACTCGCAACCCGCAACCCGAAACGGTCATTTCGGCTGCATGCGAATCGCGCCGTCGAGGCGGATCACTTCGCCGTTGAGCATCTCGTTCTGGATGATGTGCAGCGCCAGCGCGGCGTATTCGGCCGGCTTGCCCAGGCGCGGCGGGAACGGCACCATCTTGCCGAGCGCCTCCTGCACATCCTGCGGCATGCCGAGCAGCATGGGGGTCTCGAAAATGCCGGGGGCGATGGTCATGACGCGGATGCCGGAGCGCGACAGGTCGCGCGCGATCGGCAGCGTCATGCCGACCACGCCGCCCTTCGAGGCCGAGTAGGCCGCCTGGCCGATCTGGCCGTCGAAGGCCGCCACGGAAGCGGTGTTCACGATCACGCCGCGCTCGCCGCCCGCATTGGGCTGGCCGCGGCTCATGGCATCGGCCGCCAGGCGGATCATGTTGAAGGTGCCGATCAGGTTGATGTTGATGACGCGGGCGAACGTGGCCAGCTGGTGCGGCCCTTCCTTGCCCACGGTCTTCTCGCCGATGGCAATGCCGGCGCAATTGACCAGGCCGTTCAATCCGCCGAAAGTGCCGACCGCCAGATCCACGGCGGCCTTGGCGCTCGCCTCGGACGACACGTCGCATTCGGCGTAGCGGGCGTTCGCCCCCAGCTCCTTCGCCAGGGCCTCGCCGCCCGCCTTGTTCAGGTCGGCGATCACCGTCTTGCCGCCCGCCGCCACGAGCGCCCGCACGGTGCCTGCGCCGAGCCCGGAGGCGCCTCCGGTAACGATGAATACACTGTCCTTGATTTGCATGGTTCCGCCTCCGCTTCGGCATCACAAAGAAAAAATGGCTTGCCGGTCTGCAAGCCATGAGGTTTTAGCTTCAGCCGCTTCGCTTAACATTCGCTCCGCTCATGTTAGCCTGCGCTGAAACTTCGTTTTCTGGTGCTGTTGAGAGGAGTCGAACCTCCGACCTACTGATTACGAATCAGTTGCTCTACCAACTGAGCTACAACAGCACGGGGAGCGAATTATATACGACAGGCGCGACAGCCGGCAAACCCGCTGCCAGGGCACCCCAGACAGCGCCCCCGGGCCGGACGAATGAGTGTTGTGCGTTAGGATTTGGCGGGCATAACCGTTCGTCCGGCCCAAATAACTGTTTGTCGGCACGCGCTGGATTTTCCCGGCGGCCCATTCCAACATGACGATAGTCAGAAGGAGCGCACATGTCCAAGTCCAGGGAATACGGCTTTACCTTGCTCGAGGTAATGATAGTCGTGGCGATCGTGGCCATTCTCGCCGCGATCGCGCTGCCGAATTACAGCGACTATCTCATCCGCAGCCGCCTGCCCGAGGCCCATGCCAACCTGGCGAGCCTGAGGATGCGGGCGGAGCAGTACTTCCAGGACCAGAACACCTACGTGGGCATGCCTTTTTGCCCCGTCCCGGCCGCCACCACGAATTTCACCTATGCCTGCGGCAACATCGGTGCCAACACCTACACATTCACCGCAAGCGGGCAAGGCACCGTGGCCGGCATCAATTTCTCCATCACCGAGGCCGATGCGAGGTCCACAACCATCGGCGCCGGCGCCCCCGCCGGCTGGGCGGCAAACGCCAACTGCTGGGTCGTAAGAAGGGGGGGGGCGTGCAGCTAGCACCCTCAGCGAAGCGGGGCTTCACGCTGATCGAGCTCGTCATCGCGGTCGCGGTACTGGGCATCCTGGTCGCGCTCGGGCTTCCCGCCTTCCAGGACTGGATACACAACACGCAGATCCGGACCGCGGCGGAGTCGATTCTCAGCGGACTGCAGGCTGCGCGTGCCGAGGCCGTGAAGCGCAACGGCTGGGTGCAGTTCGTTCTCACCAATCCGGCCACCCCCGGCCTCGCCACCGGCTGGCAGGTGTCCCTGGTATCCCCGCCTCCCGGCGGCTGTCCGCTGCTGGCGGTGGATCCCGTGTCGGGACTGCCCGTGGCGGATCCGGTGCTCAAGAGGCGCTCCGGCGAAGAAGGCTCGGCGACGACGAGCATTGCGATCTTCCCGGCCAACCTCGCCACGGTCACCTTCGACCCGCTCGGACGGGTCAACTACGACTGCGGCGATTCGATCAAGCAGATCAACGTGGCTTCGGCCGTGATGAGCGGCGCAGCGATACGGCCGCTGGAAATCAGGATCGCGGAAAACGGCGGTATCCGGCTGTGCGCGCCCTGGGCCGGCGATCCCCGCGACCTCAACCCGCCTGCCGAGGCAAGCAGCTGGAGCCTGCCCGCGGGCGATCCGCGCCGCTGCTCTTGAGACGAGGCTATCCATGAAACACGATGCTTCACCCGGATCGCAGGCAGGCATAGCGTTGATCGAGGCGCTGATCGCGATCCTCATCATCTCCTTCGGCATCCTCGGCATCATCGGCCTGCAGGCCAATTCGATCGCTTTCGTCAGCGATGCCCGCTACCGGGTGGATGCCGCCGCACTGGCCGACCGGCTGATCGGCGAGATGTGGGTCAATGCCGGAAGCGGCGCTGTCAACTTCCCGAATTCAGCGTTATACGTCTGGGACGGCGTCGGCGCTCCTCCGGCCGGCCTCACGACCCCCCCCGTCACAATCCCCCCGGTCGCGGGCGACATGAGCTGGCTCGACGCGTTGCGCGACCGGCTGCCGGGCACCACGAATCCCGGCAACAACCCGATCATCACGGTCGACGGGAACGGCCTGGTCACGATCACCATCCGCTGGACGCCTTCCAATACGGGCGGCGCCGCCCATACGCACCGCGTGATCGCGAACATCGGCACACTCAACCAAGAGTTGAACTAGCCATGTCCTCATACTATTCCATGAAGAACCGCGGGTTCTCCCTGGTCGAACTGATGGTCGGCCTGGCCGTGGGCGCCGTCGCCATCCTGGTGTTGACGCAGCTGGCCATCACCTTCGAAGGCCAGAAGCGATCCACGGTGGGCAGCGCCGAGTCCATGGACGAAGGCGCCGTGGCGCTCTACACCCTGAGCCGCGAGCTGCAGGGGGCCGGCTACGGCATCATCGACCAGGATCTCATAGGCTGCACCATCCGGATCCACTCGGAGGTGCCGGGCCAGCCGGCGGGGGCCCAGGATTACTTCGTCTCGGTCTTCCCCGCCCGCATCGCGAAAGGCGCGGGGGGCGTGCCGGATTCGATCATGGTGACCTCGAGCAACTCCCCCATGATATCCGCGGCCGTCACCCTGATCCAAGCCTACAACGGCGACCTGACCAATTTCAGGCTGAGCGAGCGCTACGGCTTCGAGGCCGGCGACGCGATCATCCTCGCCAAGCCTCTCAACCTCCGCAACACCTTTCCTCCCTCGGAGAGGAACTGCTCGATGCACCAAGTCACCGGACTGCCCAACGCCCCAGGCGAAACCAACGATCTGCGGCATCTGCTGGAGAAGTACACCAATGCGCTGGGGCAACCCAATCAGGACTCGAAGTGGAACACGGTGGCGGGCCTGGGCGCACCCGATTATGCCTACCCGGCGAACACGACCAAGGTGTTCAACATCGGCAGCGGACCGACCGTCATGACCTATACCGCCTGCACCGCCGCCAGCCCGGCGCCGTGCACCGCCCAGAACATCGGCCAGATGATCGCCACCAACAACCTGGACGGCAAAACGACCGTGCTGATGGAAAACGTCATCGCATTCAAGGCCCAGTATGGCCTGGACACCAGGGTCCCGGCCCAGCCGGACCTCAGGGTCACGGCCTTCAGCAATACCATCCTCGACGCCGACGGGGACGGCGTCTCCATGGCCTTCGATGCCGGCGGACTCGTCGTCACGAACGACCCGGACGATTACATGCGGGTCGGGGCGGTGCGCATCGCCATCGTGGCCCGCAGCAAGTACCCCGACAATCCGAACACGCCGGGAAGCTGCACCTCCAACTTTGATCCGGCGCTCGGCACTGACGCACCTCCCAACTGGGGCTGGGACAGCATTTCCGTCGCGGACCTTGCCGCCGGCCTGCCCGCCGGCGCCGACTGGCGGTGCTACAAGTACAAGGTCTTCCAGACGGTGGCCCCCTTGCGCAACATGATGTGGAGGGTCAGGTAATGATCGCGGTCACCCCATCCTGTTCCCGGCTCGCCGGCCAGCGCGGCGTGGCCCTGCCCGTTGCGCTCATGGTACTCGTGGCCATGCTCCTGGCCGCGGCGACCCTGATCCGCTCCGTCGACACCGCGACCATGGTTGCCGCCAACCTGTCCTTCAAGCAGCGCGCCACGCTGGCGGGGGACCAGGGCATCCAGGCGGCCTACCTGTGGCTTGAGAACAAGCAGGCCGTGTCGCCTGCGGACCTCAACCTGACCGACACGCCGGCGGGCTATTTCTCCGCCCGGCACGCGGCCGACCCAAGCTGGAACCCCGCCAACAACTGGGACAATGCCGTCGCGAGGTCCCTCCCTCCGGATAGCGTCGGGAACGAGATCTCCTACGTCATTCACCGCATGTGCAGCAATCCGAACATGGCCTATGGCGCGGAACCGAACAAGTGCGCCACGCATTCCGCCTCTTCCGGCGGCGTCGGCGCAGGCGCCAGCCAGGGGTCGAAAGCCTCTGCGTTCAAGGACACCACCTACCTCTATTACCGCATCACCGTCCGGATCGTCGGGTCGCGCAACACGGTAAGTTACGTCCAGTCGCTGGTGCTGGTTCCGGCAACCTGATTTGCAGTCCGCGGGCCCGGCAGAAAAGGAGAACCGAGATGAAGTACGCCTTCTTCAAACGACAACAAGGAATCGCCCTCTTCCTGGCGCTGTTCCATGCCGCCCTGAGCCCGCTGAGCCAGGCCGCGACCACGGATCTTGCCAGCGAGCCGCTGGCAAACGTTGCGGGCACCGTGGCGGTCAAGCCCAACATCATGTTCCTGCTCGACGACTCGGGCTCGATGATGCAGCAGTACACGCCGGACTACGTCAGCGAACGCTGGGGCGAGCAGGCGGCCAGCGACATGCACTGCCGCAACAGCGCCGATACCCAGGTACGCGTCACGCCCGGCCTTGTGAACACCGATGCCAACGGCAGCCGCGACCTGTGCGTACTGGGCGATCCGCCCTACATGAGCCCGGATTTCAACAAGCAGTACTACAACCCCGCGATTTCCTATACCCCGCCGGTCGATTATCTCGGCAACAGCTATCAGAGCCAGACCAGCGCCAATACGGCAGGGTGGACCGCGGTCAAGACAGACGGTTTCAACGTGCAGAACCTGGACCAGTTCGAAAACGCCTTGACCACGGTAAACATCACCGCCGGCATTCCGGAGCGGAAGTGGTGCGACACGGCGGCAGGCGTCACCTGCGTCACCAATACGGGCGACTACTCCTACCCCGATGCGACTTACAAGTACAACTTCGATGCCGGCGCCAACGACAACCGCTACCTTGCCGGCGCACCGTACTACTTCAGCATCAGCGCAGGGGAATACTGTGATACTGAAGACCTGAAAAACTGCGTCTACGTCCTCAAAGGCACCGCGGCGCCGGCAGGCTTCCCCTTCCCGGCCAAAGTGCGCTGGTGCAACTCGGCCGCCAATGCCAACGTGCTGCCGCCCGCCACGCCGGCCGTGAACAGCTGCCAGGCGAAAAAGACCGGCAGCTTCCAGTACGCCCGCTTCTCACCCTACGCTCCTTCCGCGACCGCCTACGGCACCATCCAGATCGGCAGTTCGGGCTCGACCGACTCGGTCGCCATCACTGAAGTCAGGGTGGGCGCCGTGGTCGTCACCAACGGCACAGTCACCGCCGCAAGCGGGACGCTCAGTTCGGCAAACCGTGCTGCATTCGCCACCGCGCTGGCAGCCTCCATCACTGCCAAGGTCTCCGCTCCGGAATACCTTGCCTGTGCCGGCGCCGCCTGTGCAGGGCCCCTCGGAGTGACGCTGGCGGACGACACGGTCGGGCTCTATCCCGCGGTCGCGGCCGGCTCCTATCCGCCCATATCGGTCGTGCCCACCTCGACCGGCATCAGCCCGGCTTACGGCGTCGTCACCGTGACGAGCTCGGGCAGCGGCGGCAGCAAGACGACCAGCATCACGGTCAACGGCGTCGAGATCCAGAACGGCGGCCTGGCCAATTTCGGCAGCAACAGCACAACCAGCCGGACCAACGCCGCGAACGCGATCGCCGCCCGCATCAATGCCTATGCCAACGCCACGCCGTGGGAATACACGGCGGCGACCAACGTCGCCGGCACGAACTGCAACGCCGCGAACAAGGTGTGCGTCTATGCGCCGGCCAGCGCCGGAGCGCTGCCCAATACCTTCCCGATCAAGGTCACTACCTCCGGCGGCGGCGGCATCTCCTTGAGCACGCTGGACATGGCCGGCGGCGTTTCCCGCTACATCCCGACCAACGTCACGGCCATCGGCTCGGCCAGCACCTTCACACGCACCGACATCAAGCCGGGCGAGACCTACCCGAGGGCGGGGACGCGGACGGACTGCGTGACCAACGCCAGCTATTGCACCTACGACGAGGAAATGACCAACTACGCGAACTGGTACGCCTACTACCGCACGCGCATGCAGATGATGAAATCCTCGGTCGGCCAGGCTTTCCTCAGCATGAACAGCGACTATCGCGCCGGCTTCAATACGATCAACCAGACCGATGTCACCGGCAGCAGCAACTCGCGGTACCTGGCGATCGGCGACTACGACACCACACAGAAACAGAACTGGTACACCAAGCTGTACGCACAGAACGCCAGCGGCAGCACGCCGCTGCGCACCGCCGTCGGTCGCATCGGCAGGCTGTACGAAGGCACAATTGCCGGAGCCCAAAACCCGATCCAGTACTCCTGCCAGCAGAACTTCACCATCGTGACGACGGACGGCTACTGGAACCAGTCCTTCACCGGCTACGGCGACCAGGACAACGCGGAGAACGATGCCAGGTTCTGCACCCGCGCCAACGGCTGCTACGACGGCAACCTGGGCGGCGGCTCCGCCAACTCCCTGGCCGACGTCGCGCTCTATTACTACTGGCGGGATTTGCGCACGGGCAACTGCAACAGCGGCTATCTCGGCGCCGACATATGCACCAACAATGTCCCGACCTCGACCAGGGACCCGAACCCGGGCCAGCACATGACCACCTTCACCCTGGGCCTGGGCGT